>CAXYUL010000055.1:0-9358 GCA_964292095.1 uncultured Bacteroidales bacterium
GGCCATTTTACCATTTTTTACAACAGCAATAACGGCTCCAGGGATTTCTTTTTTGTTAATTGAGGCATTAATAACATCATCTACTTTTTGCAAACGGACAGGATCCATTCCAAGTTCTAGGGGTGATACTCTTTGTAAGTTTTGAGCATAAAGTGAATTTGCTAAAAATAATATGCCCAATACTACAGATAAACTTTTTTTAAAATAATTCATTGTATCTATTGTTTAAAATTTTATAAAGTACTCATTTATATGAACTTAGAATAAGTTATTCTACCAAAGTTTTTGAGGATATTCACCTGCATCTACTAAGGCTTTTAACTTTGCAACTACTCCTTCTCTGTCGCTAGCGTAGGTAACGCCAAACCAAGAAGATGTTGTATCTAGTACTTTAACGCTGGCAATATTGCTTTTAATTAGGCTGTTAACAACCATTGGAATATAAAATTCAGATTTAAGTTCGCTTCCCTTTTCTTTTAAGAAGTTTATAAAAAAATCTTCGGAATATTTAAAATAATCTGGTGTAAAGCCCCACATATTCATAGATACAGGAGTGTTATCTTCTATTGCTACCCATTTATCTTGTTCATCTTTGTAGGATACTTTAGAGTCTATTCTCATAACTTGGGTTCTTTCTACTACATCTGTAAGAAAACCATCTTTATCTGTTACGCAAACTCCTCTTGCAACGGTTCCGCTTTCAGATAATGTATTACCTACTCTATAGCCAACCATGCAATATTTATTCTCTTTACCGGCCATACTGCTAAGTTCTTTACCTAAAGCAGCAAAGCCTTCTTTGCCGTAAAAATCGTCGGCATTAATAACTGCAAAAGGCTCGTGTATGGCATCTTTTCCCATAAGTACTGCGTGGTTTGTACCCCATGGTTTTGTTCTGTCTTTAGGACATATAAATGGTTTTGGTAGAGCATCTATTGCTTGAAAAACAACATCGGTTTTTATGTGGTTTTGATATTTGCTTAGAATTTTATCTCTAAAATCTGATTCAAAATCTTTTCTTATAACAAAAACTACTTTACCAAAGCCAGCTCTTATAGCATCAAAAATAGAGTAGTCCATTATAGTTTCACCATTTGGACCAAGGCCATCTAATTGTTTAAGGCCTCCATAGCGGCTTCCCATCCCAGCCGCAAGAACAAAAAGTGTAGGTTGCATATATATATCTTTTATTATTATTCATAAGGTTACAAAAGTAATAATAATAATCTAAAGAGAGCTTATAAATCTTGTTATATAACTTAGTATTTATTTCATATCAATCATAAGGCCAAGGTATAAATGAGGGTGTTTAGTCTTTTCGTCTTTTGTATCTATTGCTATTACTTTACCATTGTGGTGTTGGCTTATGGTGTTAAAAGTAGTGTGACCAACAACAATATGTTTTACGTTAAAGTAATTTAGAATAAGGTCTAGTCCTTTTTCGTTTATTGGTTTGTCTTTTGGCTTATTAGAAACAAGCCCTCTATACCATAGTGGACCTGTGCTGCCAAACAATAATTCTAGCTTTGCTTGGTCTTGTTTTGCTACTTTAGGATAATTCTCTCTTTTAGTAGATATATATTTACAAACTAGAGAGTTACATTCGTTTATAGATATTCCACTATTGCAAAAATCTAAACTTATGCCGCCATGCACAAATAGGTGATTACCAATAATCTGTATTGTGTTCTTAGACCTTAACCACCTTCCAAGTTCTGAGTTTTCATTAAAAAAATCTGAGTATTTTTCTTTATATTTTTCGGCTAGTTTAATGTATTTTTCTTTGCAATATCTAAGATCATTTTTTAGTGTCATGGCATCGTGGTTGCCTATTATATAGTGAACCATGCCATTTACTTTTACAGCTTGCTGCTCTAATTGGTAAATATACCATAAGGTTGTTATCACGTCGTTTCCTCTGTCAAAAACGTCACCAAGTATTACTAGGTGATTAGATGAAAACCTCCAATTGAGGTTTTCATCTATTACTTCGTTTTTTTGTAGTAGTTCTATTAAGTGTTCAAAGTTTCCGTGTATGTCTGAGAGAGCAAATATTTTGTCGGGAAGATTATATTTAATAGGGGATTGATTTGCTACAAAGAGTTTTTTTTGTAGTGATACATTAAAGCTGTAGTTTTTATTGCTGCTAGTTACCGTAAAATCTTGTATTTGTGCTATAGATTTGTATACTGTGTCTATTATATTATCAAATACCCTTATATCGCCGTTTTTTGTATAAAATATATAAGGTCCATCTGTAAATACTGGATTACTTGCAAGAGATGTTATACTGTATAATATGCATAAGCACCAAAGAAGGTAAAATTTAAAGTGTCTCATATATTTAGTGGTTTTGTGCAAATATACAATTTTTTCGCTTTCACTTAAAATCCCATCCTAATTCCAAAATTAAAGTTTCTGCCTTGTGCCCAATAGCCACTAAAATCTTCTTTGCTATGAGTGCTACCATCTTTGCCTCTCTCTATGTAGAGGGTGTCAAAAACATTATTCAGATTAAAGAAAAAGTTTATGTTGCTACTCTGTTGTTTATTGTTAAAAATAGAAAAGCCTAATTTCTGCGACCAATTGAAAGCCAAATTTACCAGATTGTAAGAAGGAATTTTATATGGCATGGCAAGGTCTTGAGCATTAGTTCTGCTAATTGGGTCAAAATCTGCCCAATATCTTGCGTTGTATTGCCAAGATATATTTATGTTAAAATTAGAATTTTTAAGAATAGTATTAGCATTAAATGCTCTTAGTGGCTCTATTTGTAATTGAGCGCCTATTTGTGTTTGAGGAGAATCTCCTACAGGCAAATTATCTGAAAAAACATTTATTGTTGAGCTTGGTTTACCTGTATACTGGTCATATATTGTAGCATGAACATTGTTTTTCCATTTCCAATTTCCTAACGAAAGATAGCCCTCTAACTTAAGCCAACTAGTAAAATTAGTGTAGGCATCTATTTCTAGGCCATAATGCCTTGCATCTAAGCCTGTTATCATAAATCTATAAGAATCTTCTTCTATTGGTTTATATGGGTCGCTCATAATAGATTTATTTTTCCAATAGGCGTAATATAAATTTAATTCTATTCCTCCACGTGGAAAAACAAGTCTATAACCTAGCTCGGCAAGATAATTTTTCTCATTAGTAATATCTTGTGAAATATGATTATTGCCATTAGCAAAATACACATTAGCATAGGGGATCCTAGAATAAACAGCAGCATTTAAATATAAACTATGTGCTAAAGAAGAACTTGGGCTAATTCCAAATTTATATAAAGCACCACCCTTAACAGCAGCACCAAAGCCACTTGCTGTCTCAGAAAAAATACCATTTTGACTATCTGCATTATAGTTATATTTATCCCAACGCTGCATAGCCATAGCATTTGCAGAAGCTCCAATATTTATTATCCAACGTCCCATATCTTTTGGAGCATCTTTCCTAGGGCTAAAAGTTGCCATCCCATAAACTGTACTATAATTTGTATTTTTTCCATTATCAGTTCTAATATAATCCCCAACTTTTTTAACAGGATTTCTGCCAGCTACTCCAGCAATAGAATTTTTAGCATAATCTTCCCACCAATAATTAGCACCTAGTAAATCTGTTATTTGCTCATTTTCCCATGTCCTATAATGCTGATAATGAATACCTCCTTCTAGGTTTATAGCTCTACTAATATCTAGAGAGAACGAGCTTTTAACTCCAATTTGAGTATGGCCAGCATTATAATCGCTCATAATATTTCTTGCAGATCCTTCTGCCCCTGTTTTACTGGCATCTTGGGCAATAGATTCATTTTCTAGTACAATTCTATCCCAATCTATATGGCCGTCTTTCTGATAAGAAATTAGCCTCTTCCCTTTACTTTCTGTCCAATAGCCCCCTCCATTGCCAACAGTAAAATAAACTGCACTGCTAAGGGAAAACAATTTATCTTTATTCTTCCCGACAAAAGTCTTGTATTGGTGGTTAAGAGTAAAATAGGGCTTAAAATAATTATTTTGGCTGATGGTTTTCTTTGTATTATTATAATAACCCCAGTTCTTGCTATAAGCAGCTCCATATTGTTCTAATTCTGAATAAGTTATACGGGCAGAGCGTTGTTGGTGTTTCTCTGGAGAACCAAGAGCAGTAAATAGCAAGCTATGTTTATTGTTTATTTTCTTACTTATAGTAGCCATATATGCCCACGAATTAACATTACTACTTTCTATCCAGCTACTTCCACCTGCATAAGATGCCATTAAAGAAAAGCCCCAACCATTTTTAAGAGCCCCGCTATTATATTCGGCAAAGCCCTTAGATAAACCAGAATTAGTATAATAATATCCAAGATTTAGTTGTTGTGCAGCAATAGGGCTCTTAGTTATTATATTAATAGTTCCTCCAACCGAATTATCTGCAAGCATAGAACCCCCAATTCCCTTCTGAACCTGAATAGACGCTGTTGCATCGCTTAGGCCTAGCCAATTATTCCAAAACATATTGCCGCTTGTTAATCCAGAAATTGGAGTTCCATTAAGTAGCACAGAAATATTCTCTTGCTTAAACCCCCTAATATTAATTTTGGCATCGCCGTAGCTTCCTGTTTCTGAAGTAGAGTATATGCCTGGTATTAAACTAAGAACCTCTGGGTAAGTTTTACCTGTTGCAAGACTTGTAATTGTTTGTTGGTCTATAGTTCTAAGTCTAAGGGGAGAGAGGTTCCTATTTTTTATTCCAGACCATACAGTTATTTCAGAAAGGAGCAAACTTGTTGAATCTTGCGGAGATTTTATTGTTTTTTCCTCTTTACAAAATAATGTGTCGGGAAGCAAAATACAGCCTCCTACTAATGTTGTGATAAACATTTTTCTAAGGCCTAGCCTAGAAAAAAAATGGGTTTTGGTAAAAATACCTGTTGATTTAAACATAAAATTAATTTTTAGTAATTAAAAAAATGTATCAACAGAGCTTAATGAAACTGTAGAAATACAGTAAATTATAAATTGTCTATAGCATAAAGAATTAGTTTTACTTGCTGTAAAACAGAGAAATAGCTATATAGACAAAAAATTGCCTGTTTCTTTCTTCTTTCATCCTGACTTTACAGTTGGTGCCGTAGTTTCAACGACTCAACCTTTTTTATTGCGGTACTTTAAAAAAGGCTCGCGGACTTTACCGCCAGTAGGGAATCTCACCCTGCCCTGAAGATTTTAACGGGCACAAAGATAGTAATTTTTAATTATTTGCCAATACAATTGCTGCTATGGCTTCAAAAATTACTGGACAACGTAGGGCAATACACGCATCGTGACGTCCAGGGATAGAAAAGTCTACCATAGTTTCGCTAATAAAATTTAGTGTGTGTTGTTGTTTGCGAATGCTCGACGTGGGTTTTATAGCTACTCTGTAAACTATTGGATTGCCATTGCTTATTCCACCATTTATTCCGCCTGCTCCATTTTTAGCGGTATGCCCTTCTTTGTCTATAAAACAATCGTTATGTTCGCTTCCGTACATTGCAGCTGCTTTAAACCCATCTCCAAACTCAATACCCCTAACCCCTGGAACAGCAAAGGCTAAATGTGCTATTTGAGATTCTAAAGATTCAAAAAATGGTTCACCAAGCCCCACTGGAACGTTTTGGCAGCAACATTCTACAATTCCACCAACAGAATCGCCGTCTTCTATAGCATTATCTAGTATTTCATCCCAATTTAGTGCTATGCTTTCGGCAGCTTTATATCCGCTTAGGTACTCTTGTTTTCCATTATTCCAATCGGCCTTTTCTCCACCTAATTCTGTTAGGTAAGCATTTATTTTAACAGGACCTATAAGCTTTTTTGCTATCACACCTGCTGCTACTAATGTTAGTGTGAGTCTGCCAGAAAAGTGGCCTCCACCTCTAATATCGTTAAAGAAATTGTATTTAACTTGTGCTGTAAAATCAGCATGTCCTGGCCGTGGAATCTCTCTAAAAGAAGAATAATCCTTACTCCTAGTATCGGAGTTCCTAAAAATTATCGTTATCGGAGCTCCTGTTGTACATCCCTCGTTTACTCCCGATACAATTTCTGGCAAGTCATCCTCCCAGCGCATGGTGCTACCTTTTTTGCCGCTTTTTCTTCTTTCTATGTCGGGAAGAAAATCTTCTATACTAATTGAAATCCCAGCTGGAACGCCGTCCATAATTACTCCTATCATATCTCCGTGGGATTCTCCAAAAATACTGATTCTAAATTTGTTACCGTAAGTGTTCATGATAAGATTTTTTATATGGTTTATAGTTCAAAGATAGCAAAAAAAATCTAAATATTTGTGCAAAATATAGCTAATAATTAGATTATGTATTAAAAAAATAACTTGTTAAAAAAGATTTATTTATACACTCTATATTGTTTAAATATAGTGGGTCGGGAATAAAGTAAGAGGCGATTATTAGGCTCATGGCTATGCGGTGATCGTTGTAAGTGTTTAGGTATGATCCGTGTAGCTTGTACCGTGAGCAGCAGTTTAATTGTTGCGTGGAATTAATAACTAGGCTATCTCCCTCTATTTGTAAATTTGCACCTAAGGCACTTAGTTGAGAATATATGCTTTCGGCTCTGTTGCTTTCTTTGTTGCTTAACCTATGTAGACCATATATTTTGCTTGTGCCATTGCAGAACATTGCCAGTACTGCCAAGATTGGGAATAAATCGGGGCAATTGGTGGCGTTAAAATCAAAGGCTTGTAGAATTTGGGGCTCAATTGATACATTTATTGGGCTTATATCTACTAAACCATTATGCTCTCTAAACTCTAATTTTGCATTGCAGAGCTTGAGTACATCTAAAATGGCTTTGTCTGCTTGCTCAGAATTTAGATCTAAGTTGCATATAATAATGTCTTTACCAAGAGCTGCTGCTACAAGAAAATATGCGGCTGTGCTCCAGTCAGAACTTAAGGCAATTTTACAAGGCTTGTATTTTTGATTACCTCTTATCTTGTAAACTAATGTATTATTTGCAAGATTAGCATTGTTTACTTCTTTTATCTCTATTCCAAAATTTCTTAATATGTTAATACTTAGCTTTATATAAGGAATACTAACGGCATTATTTATACTTAGCTTTGTGTCAAACTCTAGCAAAGGAAGGGTAAATAGTAAGCCAGATATAGATTGGGAACTCTTACTTGCATTAATATTTATTTCTTTTACATTAATTTTTCCGCTAATTGTAAGTGGTACTTGGCTGTTTCCTGTGGCTTTACACTTAGCACCTAATGCTTCTACAGCTTTTATAGCATCGCTTAACTCTCTTTTTAACAGAGATCCACTTCCATTTATTGTAATATCTTTGCCGCTTATATGGCTAAAGTATGCAAAAATAGGGCTAAGTAAACGTGCTAGAAAGCCAGATTCTTCTACATCTAAGTTGTTTACTGTGTTTTTAGCAAGTTGCTTTGCACCTAAACCTGTAATTTTTAGTGTATAGCTTTTGTATTTTAACTTACTTTTATCTTTATCAATTATTCTTTCTACTCTGCAGCCTAATTTTTCTATTATTTTTAGGGCAGCCATAGAATCGTTACATGGGAAGAAGTTCTCTAAAATTGTTTCTCCCTCTGCTAAGGCTGCTGCTATTATTGCCCTCTGACTCATACTTTTAGAACAAGGTATATAAATATCTTTTCCAAGTATTTTGCTTTGCGATGCATTATTTGAGCACAAACTGCCGCCAAGTATCATATATGGATAGTTATCTGCGAGCATGGCTTGTTCCATTTCTTGCTTGCTATACTGACCCTCTGCTGTACTTGCATTTTTATAAGAACAGTAAGTGAAAGGAGAACCCATCTTTAGACAGCATAATCTGCTAAACTTACCTTTATTGCCCATGGTAAATGCTATTAAAGGCGTTGAATTACAGCCTTTTGCTACGCTATTATATAGCGATAAAACCCTAGAGCTATCTTCTATACTATTGGCATAGCTTACTATTTTTACCATATCGGCTCCTTTGCGTTGGCATAAGGCATATATTTCTTCTAAATTACCTTTAGATGGAGTTTCTGTGTAATTATGATACGATATTATTAATTTACAAGAGTTAGCTTTTGCGTATGATTTTATATACTCTAAATAATCGGGATGAGCCTCAATTTCTACATCTACATACTTTGCTCCTCGTCTTATTGCACTAGTTATTATATTTAAGGCTTGCTGTTTATCTATGCCAGAACTATATTCTTGCTTGTTGTTTGTGCTATTATAAATTGGCCATTTTGCTCTGCAAGTTATAATTAGATTAGAGTGTAAAGAAACTAAGGCTTCAATTTCTAAACTGCTATAATTACAAAGATCTGCCCTAAGCTCTACTAGAGGACACTCTTGTAAAATTTTCTTGCATTTATTTATATCTGTTTCTGCTATGCTAGTGCAAATCATATAAAATTTCTTCTAAATATTTTATTTCTAATAAAGTGTCTTCTACCTTCTCTATTTGGTAAGGTAGGATAAAATGTATCTTGTCTGCTTGTGCTTTTTTGTCTTGTGCTAGGGCAGCAATTATATTATTAAAATTTATATTTTGGCACTGCCATAGTTGAGATAAATTTGTAGGGATGCCTATTTGAATTAAATCATTAATTAGTTTTTTGCTAAATCTGCTTTGGGCACTTGTTGTTGCTAAGGCACTGTTTTCCAAAATTTTTTCTGCAACTTGGGCAGCTATTATTATTCCTATTGCCACAGCTTCTCCGTGCATTATTATTTGTGAGTTTTCATCTACCGAATTTAGTTCTTTTTCTATTGCATGGGCAAAGCTATGACCTAAATTGAGTAGTCGGCGTTCTCCTTTTTCAAATTTATCTTTCTCAACTATTTTGCATTTGAGATTGGCACAAGTGTTAATTATCTGGCTTAGAGTGTTTTCTTTGTAAAACTTGCCATTGTTGCTTAGGTATGTTCCATTTTCTTTCCTATAATTTTCTAGCTCTGTAAAGTATGATATGGATTGCTGATATAAGTCTTTGCTAAAGAGAATAGCAGTTTTAATTATTTCTGCAATACCGGCTTTAAATTCTCTGGGTTTTAGAGTTTTTAGAATTTCTGTGCTAGAGAAAATGAGCTGTGGAAGAACAATAGCTCCTATAATATTTTTGTAGTTTTTAAAGTTTACGCCATTTTTGCCACCAATAGAAGCGTCTGATTGTGATAATAATGTGCTTGGTACAAATCCAAAAGAAACTCCACGTTTATATATAGATGCAGCAAATCCAACCATATCGGTAGTAATTCCTCCTCCAACGCCTAGTATAAAAGAGTTCCTATCTGCATTATTTTCTAAAAGGAAGTTTATTATTAGCTCAATAG
>CAXYUL010000056.1:0-9265 GCA_964292095.1 uncultured Bacteroidales bacterium
TTCTGAAATGAGTGCAACTGCCTCTGAAGAGCTTCTAAGAGCTCATGCTGTTATTTCTAGGAGCTGGTTGTTAGCGCAAATTGAGAAAAATAAAGAGATAACAGAGTCTAAACAAGAATATTCTACTTGTAGCCAGTCGGAAAACGAATTAATTAAATGGTACGATAGAGAGGATCATGTGAATTTTGATGTTTGTGCCGATGATCACTGTCAAAGATACCAAGGTTTAACTAGGGCATCAACACAAAAGGTTAGAGATGCTATAGCTGCTACTTGGGGCGAAGTACTTACTTATAATAATAAGATTTGTGATGCACGTTTCTCTAAATGTTGCGGTGGTGGAGTAGAGGAGTTTCAATATTGCTGGGAGGATGTAAAGTACCCTTATTTAGTTAAGCTAAGAGATAGTAAATCTACTACAGATTTGCCAGATTTAAGAGTAGAAGAAAATGCTCAGAAGTGGATTCTAGAAAAGCCAGATGCTTTTTGTAATACAACAGACACAAAAATTCTATCTCAGGTTTTAAATAATTATGATCAAGAGACTGTTAATTTTTATAGATGGAAGCAAGAGTATTCTCAGAAAGAGCTTTCTAGCTTAATATTATCTAGAAGCGGAGTAGATTATGGCGATATTATAGATTTAGCCCCTGTAGAAAGAGGTGTGTCGGGAAGATTAGTGAAACTTAAGATTGTTGGTACTAAGAAAACAATGATTATTGGTAAGGAGTTGGAGATTAGAAGAACGCTTTCTACATCGCACCTATATAGTTCTGCCTTTGTAGTTAATAAGGAGGGAGTAGAAAAAAATAAAGAAGGAATAGAAGTTCCAGAAAAGTTTATACTTTTAGGCGCTGGATGGGGACATGGCGTTGGCCTGTGTCAGATTGGCGCGGCTGTAATGGGAGAGAAAGGTTACAAATATAAAGAGATTTTGTTCCATTATTTTGTTGGGGCATCTGTTGATAAAAAATACTAATTGTAGAGTTTTATACAAACTCTGGCTAATATAATATATTATGGAGAAAAAAAATAACCCTTGGGCGTGGATTCCAACGCTGTATTTTGCTCAAGGTTTACCTTATGTTGCCGTTATGACTATTTCGGTAATTATGTATAAACGTTTGGGTATTTCTAATACCGATATAGCGTTGTATACAAGTTGGTTGTACTTACCATGGGTTATTAAGCCATTTTGGAGCCCTTTTGTAGATTTATTTAAAACTAAGAGATGGTGGGTTGTGGCTATGCAATTAATTGTTGGTTGCGGTTTAGCTGGTATAGCCTTTACTTTGCCAACGAGTGCTTTCTTTCAGCTTTCTTTGGCTATATTTTGGCTTATAGGTTTTGCTTCTGCAACACATGATATTGCTGCCGATGGCTTTTATATGTTGGCACTAGACTCTCATCAACAATCTATGTATGTTGGAATTAGGAGTACTTTTTACCGGTGTGCAACTATTTTTGGACAAGGGATTTTAGTTATTATTGCTGGATTATTAGAGATGGGTACCGGGATGAATCCTATAGAATTTGAGGTTAAAGCATCTCCTAATTTTTCTAATGAAATAGTTTTACCACAAGTTGTTCAGGCATCTTCAGAAATTTCAACTTTATCTAAAGAGAATTGTTTTATTGTATCGCCTAGTCAGATAGAACTCAGCACAAACTCTATTAGGGTAGATGGGGCCAGTAATTTAAAGACTTTTGTTCATAATTATAATATCAAAAATGGCTTTGCACAAGAGTCGTCCGATACGGAGCAAAAGACAAGTGGCGGTTTTTCTGCTTGGTGGAAAAATAATATTTCTATGCCTTTTGGTGATTGGGTTAGAAGAAATTTTGGAAAGAAAGTTGAAGATCAACAAAGTGGCGAGTATGCAGGGGCACTAGCTTATGCAAGCGTACGTTTAGCTCAGGCTCCCCCAGAGGGTG
This sequence comes from uncultured Bacteroidales bacterium, assembly GCA_964292095.1. GTDB lineage: Bacteria > Bacteroidota > Bacteroidia > Bacteroidales > UBA932 > Egerieousia. The sequence goes on from CAXYUL010000056.1 coordinate 1,936, forward strand.
AAAGCGTTGTCTTAAATGCTTCGTTTGATAAGGGAGATAAGAGTATATCAATTGTAACAGGAGAACGTCTTACTTTTACTCACGACAATTGGGATAAACCTGCCTATGTCCTTTTTCAGGCAGATCCAAAGTTAATGACTGCGAGTGTTGCAGAGTTTAAAGGTTTATCTGGAAACATACCATTAGCTTGGTCTATTACTTTTTTTGTATTAGCGGCTTTTTTCTTAACTATTACTTTATATCACAGGTTTATTTTACCAGCACCATCGTCCGATAAGGGAGTAGCAGAGGGAGAGCATATTACAGCTTCTGCAATCTTTAAAGAGTTTTTTGGGACATTTGCTTCTTTCTTTAAAAAAGATCAAGTTTTAGTTGCCATTGCCTTTATGCTATTATACAGATTTCCAGAGGCTCAATTGGTAAAACTAATTAATCCTTTCTTATTAGATGGAAAAGAGCTGGGTGGAATGGGTTTAACTACTGGACAGGTTGGAATTGTATATGGAACAGTTGGCATTATTGGACTTACTTTAGGTGGTATAATTGGTGGCTTTGTTGCAGCAAAGGGTGGCCTTAAAAAATGGCTTTGGCCTATGGCTTGGAGTATTTCTTTAACTTGTGCTACTTTTTTATACTTAAGTGTGTATCAACCAGAGAGTATGTTTGTAATTAACTTATGTGTGTTTATAGAACAGTTTGGCTACGGCTTTGGATTTACTGCCTATATGTTATATATGATTTATTTTTCTGAGGGAGAATATAAGACAGCTCACTATGCTATTTGCACAGCCTTTATGGCACTGGGAATGATGATACCAGGAATGTTTGCCGGTTGGTTGCAAGAACAATTGGGATATGAGAATTTCTTCTGGTGGATTATGTTGTGTTGCGCAGCTACAATTATAGTTACTATGTTTATTAACGTTGATCCTAAATTTGGTAAAAAGTAAAAATATGAAGAAAATTTTATTATTATTGGCTACTTTAACATTGAGTATAGGTACTTTTGCTAAAGTTAATACTAATGTTAAAACTCCTATTGTAGTTAAAACGGGCTTAGAAGTTTTAAGGCAGAATGGCTTTAAGCAACTTAAGGGTAAAAAGATAGGTCTAGTAACAAATCCTACAGGTGTAGATAATAATTTAGTTTCTACAATAGACATTCTTTACAAGGCATCAGGAGTAGAATTAGTTGCTTTATATGGGCCAGAACATGGGGTAAGAGGAGATGTTCATGCTGGAGATAAAGTAGATAATTTTACAGATTTATCTACTGGTTTGCCTGTTTATTCGCTTTATGGTAAGACTAGAAAGCCTAATGCTCAAATGTTAGAGGGTATAGATGCTATTGTATATGACATTCAGGATATTGGTTGTAGATCTTATACATACATAAGTACTATTGGTATGTTAATGGAGGCTGCTGCAGAGTACGATAAAGAGCTAATTATATTGGATAGACCAAATCCTCTTGGAGGAGAAAAAGTTGAAGGTAATTTAGTGGAAGATGGCTTTATCTCCTTTGTTAGCCAATTTAAAATTCCTTATTTGTACGGTCTTACCCCTGGTGAGTTAGCTTTGTTCCTTAATGGCGAAAATATGCTTGGTAAAAAGTGCAAGTTAGTAGTTGTTCCTATGGAGGGCTGGCAAAGGAATATGGTTTATTCAGATACAAACTTGCCTTGGGTACTTCCTTCTCCTCATATACCACAAGCTGTGAGCTCTTATTACTATCCTGTGTCGGGAATATTAGGAGAATTGGGCTATGTTTCTATTGGAGTTGGATATACAATTCCTTTCCAAATTTTCTGTGCTCCTTGGATTAATGCAGATGAATTTACCGCTGCTTTAAATGATTTAAAATTACCGGGTATAGAATTTAGGCCACTGCATATTAAACCATTTTATGCTAATTTTGCTGGAGAAAATATTCAAGGAACCCAAGTGTATATTATGGATTATAAGCAAGCTAGATTATCTGATATTCAGTTTTATGTAATGCAGGTAATAGCAGATTTGTATCCTTCTAAGGCGGTTTTTGCCAATGCAGATACAAAGAGATTTAATATGTTTGATAAAGTTTCTGGTTCTAAGTACGTAAGGGAAACCTTTTCTAAAAACAACAAATTCTCCGATATCAAAGACTTTTGGACAAAGGACGAGAAAGCCTTTAGAAAAATTTCTTCTAAGTATTACTTATACAAATAGAATCTTTATTTTGCAGGGGTGGGAGGAACAGATTTTTTTTCATTCTCTTTGCTTCCCGACAAAATTAAGAGTTCTTCTATAGTGCTAAGGTTCTCTATGTTAGAATCTAGCACTTTTTTGTTTTCTTTATTTGCCTTTTCTAGTTCTGATACAGATAGATTATGATTTATAATTTCTTCTATCCCCTTTTTATAGATATTAGATATATATGCTTTTAAATTTAATCTAGTGTTATCTATTAGATGAGAAAATACTGGTAATTTTGTACTCTTATATTTGGCACGTCCAATTCTATATTTAAAATTATCTATTGTTCCAAAAATATCTACCCCAAGTCTTATGGGTAGAGGCGATTTTAGAACAGAAATATGGTATTTAAAGCTCATATCTAAATTTTGTTCTCCACTGATAGCTGTTTTGTACCTATCAATCTCCATTAAGAAAGGAAAAATTTCTAATTTTTTATCCTTTAAGAGTACTTCTACAGATATAGAGTCTATTAAATTCCTTTTCTTGTTTTTAAACATAAGTTTCTTAGAAATTTCTGTAAAAGTTTCGCCATCTAGTAATACCATCTTCTTCCCCTTTAATCTTGCTATACCTCTCATACTTTCTATAACAAAATTCATAGAGGTGTCTAGCCCAGATGTTGCTGCAATTTGGCAATTAAGAAGGCCTTCAAATGATCTTACCATTGGTAAAATAGTATCAACTGCTGGAACCAAGTCTAGGAGTCGCTCTACTGCCATATTCTTCATCTCCATATCAAAACCGCAGGATAAATCTTTTTGGCTTTTTGTAGCATAATATGCAGTAAGTGCAACAGACCCAGCATCTGTAATTGTTTCTATATTATTTAGCTGTAAGCATCTATCTTTTACTAGAAGGTTTCCACTAAGTTTTGATAAATGTAGTGAGGAGTAAACTCCATATTTAGAATCTAGTGTAATAGAGGCTTCTACGTTTGATGGAATTACAAATAACTGCATTTTTTCCATTTCGTTTTTAGTTTCTATTCCAATCTTCTTTTCTAGTTTGGCATCGCTTAGTTTACGGAGTTTATCTTTTTCTTTTTCGCTAATTAGCTCAAATTTACTTCCTTCGTTAGCCGCTTGTACTAATTCATTAAAGTTTAGAGTGTCTGATTGAATACCTAAATTAAGTTTTAGTCCACCTCTTCCTAGCATAATATCTTCAATTCCAGTTAATTGTCCATTTATTGTCATTTGAGATTGGCCAGCTTTAATACTAGTATTAACTAAATAGAAATCGTTTTCGTTGTAGTCTGCATCTAAATCATAAATTGCAGTACTTATTGGAAAATAAGGGGATCTTATTATAGAGCTACTAGATAATAGCCTCCCTTTAAAATTCCAATTTCTAAGCAATGAGGCATAGTTTCTACCCACCTTTAAGTCTAGATCTTTAGCCTTAAAATCATCTTGTAAGCTGCTGTCTCGTTGCGAGTTTATTTTTCTATTATGTGCTAAAAGGGAGTCTCTTGGTATATTGGGATATATTTTGGCCAAAGAGTCTAGTCTTGTTTTTCTTCTTATCTGTCTGTCGTCATAATTTCTAAGTTTAATGCCCTCAAAGCTTAAATTTAGGTCTTTAAAGGCATATCTACTGTTTAGAGATCTTATCCAAAGCCTTTTATTCTCAGACATAAGTTTAATTATGGGATGTTTGTAATCTCCGTTATAGGCTAATATACTAAAGCTGTTTTTACTATCCCTGGCAGTTATTCTACTTGAGTCTATGCTTTCTGTATGAAAATATTTAGCATTTAATACTCCATTTAGCGGGTGTACTGTTGTTGAGTCTCCGCTTAATATACTGGCTGCATTATGGCCTGCTATCCAAATCTGAGCACCAGTAGCTAAAAATTCATTATCCTTTCTTAAAGAAATTGTATCAATTTTTGCTGTTAGAGTTAACATTCTTGTACCCATTTTAATGGTTGTATCTATTTTATTTGCCATAGAGGCAAATCTAAATAATCCATTACCTAAGGTTATACTAGCGTTTTGTGGAGGGTAGTTTATATTAATATCTTTTAGTTCTATAGATCCATTTATATTTGCTCGTCCTATATTTACTAAGTTAAGATTACTTAATTTGCTGCTTATTTTAAGATTAGCAATTAGCTTTCCTATTCCATTAGTACCGTGTTTTGATGGAAAAAGTTTGCTTAATTTTGCTAAGTCTGCATTTCCATTAAAAGATGCGGCAATTAGAGGGTCTTGTAGTAGGTTCTTAATATTGCCCTTACCTTTTAAGTTTAGTGCTCTGCTATTAATTGTAAGATCATTAATTTTTAGATAAATTGAGTCGGATGTACTATGGTCGTACTTTGCATAGCTATCTAACTTAAAACTATTAATTTTAGCGTTTTTTCTAATATTATTTATATGGCATTTTGGAACTATAAGATGTGCACTTATTATTGGTAGCTCATTTTTGCTTGATATATATTTCCCATTTGCACAAATTTTTAAATTTACAATTGCATCTGTTTCTATATTTTTGGCGTAGTCAGGAATAAGTGCGGTCATTATTTTTAGTAGATGGCTTAATTGATAATTGTAAATTTCAGCTGTAAGATTATTTGTGCAGATGGATTGTTCGCTTATAGATATTTTTCCGTTAAGATCTATGGGCATTTTGCCAATTTGTACTCTTAAGCCATTAAAAGCTATGTTATTAATAGAACTATCTTTTAATCCTATATTACCTTTAATATATAGAAATAACTTATCTAATATATATTTATTGTTTTTACTTATGCTTACATTAGAGTGTAAGTTTAACTCATATGTATTATTTTGTTTGCTAAGTAGACAAAGTGAATCTATAAAAAGTTTTGCTCTTTCTCCTAATTTATCTTGCTTGTTTGAGTAGTCTAGTGCAGAGAGACTTAAATTATAAAATTTACTATCAGCAATACTAATTTTTGTGTTATTGTTAATTTTTAGGTCATCAATTGTAATTTGGCTGTAAGCTATTTTAGACTCTAGTGAGTCTGTTAAGCTTTTATACGAAATTTCACCTCCTTGCAAAAGTTTTATTTGGCCTATTTCTAAATTAATTTCTTGGCTAGAGCTCTTGCTTTGTTTATCTGTGCTGCTACTTGTAAATATATCCCAGTTAGATGTATTGTTTTGATAATTAAAATATGCAACTTTTGGCCTTTCTATTATAACTTTGTCTATCGATATTTTTCCACTAATTAATTTTGCTATGTTTAGCGTAGCACTTAAGTTCTTAAATGTAAGAAGAGTATCTTTTATATTATTACCTTTATTAGCCGCAGTATTTTTATTTGTAATTACACCATTATCTAGCTTAATACTTAAGCAGGGAAAATCATTAAAAAACGAAGCAGATACTTTAGCTACAGAAACATTTGCATCTACAAAAGCACTTGCGTGTTTGTTAACTAGATTTGTAAGATTTCTGTCCGAAAGTATAAAAATAATAGCGCTAAATAGCACTATTATTAAACTACTAAGAGAAATTATTAATATTTTAATCGTTTTTTTTCCCATTCTTTAATTAAGTACATGCTAAGAAAATGAGGTGCTTTTATTCTAGTATCCCAGAAAAGGTATTAAATTTATTGTCGTAGTCTTCCATTGTTGCTGTTATTACCCTATGAGCTTCTTGTGCATCATATATTTCTGGTATTTCGCAGCCAGAATCGTTACATGGTAGATCCTTATATGTGAGGAAATAGTGTCTTAATCTATCTAGAACTGTATGAGGGAGTTCGCTAATATCGTTAATTTGTCCGTAAACTGCATCATGAATTAGTACAGCAATAATTTTATCGTCTGCTTCGCCATTATCTAACATTCTAAATCCGCCAATAGGTTTTACCCTAGCTAAAACATCTCCATGTGTTATACGCTTTTCTGTAAGCACGCATATATCTAAAGGGTCTCCGTCTCCAATAATACCTGTTAGACCTGTAGATTCCATACATCTTTGTGCAAGAAGTTCTCCACAAAGAGTTTGAGGAATAAAACCGTAGATTGCAGGCAATATACTAGAGTATTTTTGAGGTCTATCTATCCTTAAAAAACCAGATTCCTTATCAACTTCGTATTTTACAGTATCGCTGTCTACCATTTCTATAAAGCAGGTTAGGGAATAGGGTGCATTTTCTCCTGGGTCTATTCCATGCCATGGGTGTGATTTATATCTTAACCCCATTAATTTACGAATATTAAAATCTAGTCCTTGTTTTTTCATGCTGTTTGTTTATTTGATATATAGGAGTATTAAAATAATATTTAATCCTACAAATGTACGCCAAAAAAACTAAAAGTGTTAAAAAAAACTTACTAGCTTATAGGTAGTTTTTATGGCCAAATTTTTTGATAAGTATGGTGTATGTGCTTACAAGTAAAAATATATTTACTATTATGATGGTAAATAGGATATTAATTGAGCCCATTGAGTTAAATGTATTATTGAATGCTTGGCTTATAATTGTAAAAAGATTTGATATATAGTCTATTATGTTTTTGCTATATATTATAAAGAGAGTAATTGTAGCAATTATAATTACAGCGTACATTGCTATGGTTATAGCATTTTCTTTTCTTTCTAGCCTTCTTCCTTTTTCTTCTGCTATCGATTTTAGCACTAGTAGAGAAAAATTGTCGGGAAGAAAATTGTCTTGTATATTTTTATTTGTATTCATCTCTTATTTAGTTATTAGTTTATATAGATGTTTCTTTATTCTAAATAATTTTATTTTTACATTGCTTTCCGAAATGTTGCAAATGCTTGCTAAATCTTTTATAGACTTATCCTTAAAGTAAAATTGTGTAATTATAATTTGTTCTTCTGCTTTGAGCTGACTTAGAGCTTCTTTTAGTTTTTGTAACTTTAGATCTAGTTCTTTGTTGTTATTTAAATTATCTTCGTCTAGTATTTTGTCTAATTGTTGGTAGTCTATGTTATCTATAAAATCTAATTTGCCTTTTTTATTTTTATGCCTTAGGTGGCTTATAACCATGTTATAGGCTATTGAGTATATCCAGCTAAAAAATGAACTATCACCTCTGTATTTATTTAATGATGCTGTGATTAGTAATCCTCTAACTTTAGTGAC
>CAXYUL010000057.1:0-9012 GCA_964292095.1 uncultured Bacteroidales bacterium
GAGACCAATAATGAAGTAGAAAATGCTCATAAAAAATTAAAGCGTAAGAACCTTAATATGATTGTATTAAATTCTTTAAATGATAGTGGAGCTGGATTTGGATATAACACAAATAAAATTAAAATTATTTTAGATAGCGGCCAAACAAAAGATTATGAACTAAAGAGCAAGATAGAGGTGGCTAATGATATTTTAGATAATATTGAAAATTTAATTAACTAAATTTCTTTTTTATGCTAAGAAAACTTTCCATAAGTAATTATGTATTAATAGACTCATTAGATATCGAATTTCCTAATGGTCTAATTATTATTTCTGGAGAAACTGGAGCTGGAAAATCTATATTACTAGGAGCATTATCCCTACTACTTGGAGCAAAAGCAGATAGTACATCATTGTTTGACACAAGCAGAAATTGCATTGTAGAAGGCGAGTTTGCTATAAAAGGGAATAGTAAACTTAAAGAATTAGTTAAAAGCATACTAGAAAGCGAAGAAGACATTGATGATGTAACTTTAAGGAGGCTAATTTTACCAAATGGCAGATCTAGATCTTTTATAAATGACCAACCAATATCTGTAAGTTCACTCACTACTATATCTACTAGTTTAGTAGATATTCATGCACAACATGAGCATCTCTTGCTCACAGACAATAATTATCAACTTTCTATTCTCGATTATTATTGCCAATCAAATACAGAACTAGAAAATTATAAAGAACTTAACTCTAAGCTAAATTTATACAAACAAGAACTTGAATATTTAGTAAAAGAACAAGAAGGAAAGCTTAAAGAACTAGAATATAAGGAGTTTCAGCTCCAAAAGCTAGAAGAGGCTAAATTAAAAGAAGGAGAATTAGAAGATTTAGAAAAAGAGCAAGCCCTCTTAGCTAGCGCAGAGGAAATGCAACTCACCATTTACTCTTCCTTGGAACAAATGAGACCGATGGGAGGATCATTTGTTCAGGCTTTTAAAGAAATTGAACAAGCACTCAAAAAATATGAGAAATGCGATCCTTGTTTTAAGGAATACACTCAAAGATTTGAGGCTTGCAGAATTGAGTGTAAAGACTTAGAGCACGAGCTAGAAAGAAGAGCAGAACAAATAATAGTTTCTCCTAGTAGACTAGCTCAAGTAGAAGAAAGAACGGCATTATTGTATTCACTTTTAAAAAAATTTGGGGTACACAGTATAGAAGAATTGCTAGAAATTAAATCTAAGATAGAAAGTGAGATAGATTCTGTTTCTATAAATAATACAAAAAAAGAAAACTTAATTAAAGAAATAAGCAAATTAGAGATAGAAAGAGAAAGGGCAGCTAATCTACTAAGTAAAAAAAGAGGCTCTAAAAGAGAAGAGTTAGCACGTGTTTTAGAAAATAAAATAAGGGAATTACAAATGCCAAGCGCAAAATTTGAAATTGAACTAACTCAAACAGAGCAGTATGGCCCTAGTGGCAAGGACTCCATTTGTTTTATGTTCTGTGCAAATACTGGAGGAAAACTTTCTAAAATCCAAAAAGTTGCCTCTGGAGGAGAATTATCAAGAATTATGCTCTGCCTTAAGTGGCTAATGGCACAATTTACAAAAATGCCAACAATGATTTTTGATGAGATAGACACAGGAGTATCGGGAAGCATAGCCGATAAAATGGGTAATCTTATTGGTGAACTTGGCCATAGAATGCAAATTTTTTCTATTACTCACCTGCCCCAAATTGCATCTAAGGGTAAGACCCATCTTCTTGTATATAAGGAAATTATAGATGGAAAAGCTAGAACAAAACTTAAAAATTTAACGGAAGAAGAAAGGGTGATAGAAATAGCAAGAATGTTGAGCGGTGCTACCCTATCTGATGCCGCAATTGAAAACGCAAAATTTTTATTAAAACAATAGATATGAGATTAATAATTCAAGAATCCTACTCACACTTGTCTCAATGGGCTGCTGCATACATTGCAAATAAAATTAATGAATTTGAACCAAGCAAAGAGAGGCCATTTGTACTAGGACTTCCCACTGGGTCTACTCCACTTGGAACATATAAAGAACTAATTAGCTTACATCAAGCTGGTAAAGTATCGTTTGAAAATGTAGTAACATTTAATATGGATGAATATATTGGAATACCAAAGGAACATCCAGAGAGTTATCATACATTTATGCATAATAACTTCTTTAGACACATAGATATAAAAAGTGAGAATATAAATATCCTAAATGGAAACGCTCATAACTTAGATCAAGAATGTGTAGAATATGAGAAGAAAATTAGATCTTACGGTGGAATTCAACTATTTATGGGTGGTATTGGCCCTGATGGACATATTGCCTTTAACGAACCTGGCTCATCCCTAACATCAAGGACAAGAGTAAAAAGTCTTACAACAGATACTATTATTGCAAATTCTCGTTTCTTTAATAATGATATCAACTTAGTGCCTAAAACAGCACTAACTGTTGGTGTAGGTACAATTATGGATGCCAAAGAGGTGCTAATCTTAGTAAATGGCCACAATAAAGCAAGAGCCCTATACCAAGCTGTAGAAGGATCTGTAAATCATATGTGGACAATTAGCGTTCTTCAAATGCATCCTAAAGGTATAATTGTTTGCGACGATGCTGCTACTGTAGAACTTAAAGTTGGAACAGTTAATTATTTTAAAGATATTGAAAGAAAGAATCTTAATTCTGAATCACTACTAAAATAAATGTTATTTAAGACTTTAAATAACAAGAAAAAGAGAACTATCCTAAATAATGTTTATGAATATGGCCTCCTATAATGCAATAGAAGCAACAAGACAATTTCTCAATAAGGAGAGAATTGCCGCTATTATAATACCTACTAACGATCCTCACTTTGGTGAGTACACTCAAAGTTATTATAAAGTAAGGGAATATTTAAGCGGGTTCACTGGCTCGGCAGGAGTACTTGTTATAAGTGAAAAAAGTGCTGCATTATGGACAGATTCTAGATATTTTGTTCAAGCTAAAGAACAGTTAAATGGACGAGGTATAGAGCTAATGAAGTTAAAAATGCCCAATACACCTACTGTAAGCGAATGGATAAAAGCTCAAATTAATGAGAATTTAAATGGTAATAAAAAAATTGCAATAGATAAATCTCTGTATTCGTATAAGGAATACTTACAATTGCAACAAGATCTTAGTCCATACGAGATACAGCCTATAGATGATCCTTTTAGCTCAGCCTCAGACCCAATATGGCATAATAGGCCAGCACTTGTATTTAATCCAATAGAATTTATGCCAATAGAAAGGAGTGGCGAAAATAGCATATCTAAGCACCTGCGTGTAACAGAAAAGTTAAAAGCTACCCTTAAGGAAAAATTTAATATAAACAAAGATTATATATATATAGTAACAGAATGTGATGATGTTGCGTGGCTATGCAATATTAGGGGAAAAGATATTGAATATAACCCTCTAGTTGAATCATATGCCATAATTACAAACAATGGTATTATTCTTTTTGCCAACAACAAGGCTGTAGAGGCTTCTATTATTAATGGAAAGCCTATAAGAGAAATACTACTAGAGCAAAAAATAGAAATACAAGAATACACAACATTTGAACATTATTTAAATAATCTTGGCACTACGGCGCAAGTAATCTACCCACCCGATACTATTACTGTAAGGGACTATTTTGCAATAAACAAACCTGGCGCAATACTAATTGAAGATAGAGTTAAAGGTGGAATTATAGCTGATTTAAAATCTATTAAAAACCAAACAGAGATTAATGGCTTTAGAGAGAGCTTTTTACTAGATGGAGTAGCTTGGTGCAGGTTATTAAAATACATTAATGATCTTCCCGACAAATTAGATGAATACAGCATTGGCAAAAAACTTATAGAATTTAGACGTCAATCTAAAGATTTATACGTTGATGAAAGTTTTGAACCTATAGTGGCATTTGGAGCAGCTGGAGCATTGCCGCATTATAGTGCTACCAAAGATAAACATAATACGATTATAGGTAACAATCTGCTTCTAATGGATACAGGCGCCCAATACCTTATGGGAACCACAGATACAACACGTACCATTGCAATAGGAGAACTTAATGAAGAACAGAAAAAATTCTACACACTAGTTCTTAAAGGAATGATACAACTAAGTTGCGCTAAATTTCCAGAAGGAACTCGCGGTTCACAACTAGATATACTAGCTAGAGGCCCATTGTTTAACCAAGGAGCGATGTATTTTCACGGAACTTGCCACGGAATAGGACACTATCTTTGTGTTCACGAAGGGCCACAAAGTGTAAGAATGGAAGAAAATCAGGTAAGTATTAAACCTGGAATGGTAATATCAAATGAGCCAGCCATCTATTTTGACAAAAAATGGGGCATTAGAATAGAAAATGTCCTATTAGTAAAAGACTGGAAAGAAACAGAATTTAACAAGTTTTATGAATTTGAAACTCTAACACTTGTGCCAATAGAAGTAAAGAATATCAATTGGGACCTCTTAACAAGTGAAGAGGTAAAGTGGATTAAAGACTATAACCACAATGTGTACAAAAGATTAGCTCCATTATTAGAAAAGCGAGAACAAAAGTGGCTAAAAGAATATATTAGCATGCAGTAAAATGGCTTTTATAACGTTTACAATATGGAACGGGCCAAAACAACAATAGAAATTTAAAACAAATACAACATGAAACAATTCATCAATAACTTAAAACTATTTGCAATAGGAGCAATACTTCTACCAATAGCTATTCAATCTTGTAACAAAACAGATCAGCCATCTATGTATGCTCTAGTAACTCTAGTACAAGAATCTGCTATATCTAATAACTACATTGCTAAAACAGATGATGGAAAAAAAATCTTTTTCTCAGATAAAAGTAGAGTTGGAAGCTACAAACCAGCCAATGGACAAAGAGCTTTCATATACTTTACTATATTAGATGAAAAAATTACTGGTTATGATTATAACGCTTCTTTATATAATGTAGAAGAGATTCAAACTAAGAACCCTGTAATACTAGTAGACCAAGCAAAAGACACACTTGGAACAAACGGTGTTGGAATTAAAAGTGCAATAATTGGCGGAGGATATTTAACTATTCAAATGGCATTTGAACATAATGAAGGTAACTTCCATTACTTTAATTTAGTTGATAATCAACTACCAACTGTTATTCCACAAAATAATGAAGGCGCAGGATTTACTAAGCTAGAGTTCAGACACAAAAAGAAAACAGAATCTGAGTTTGGCAATCTATTCGTTGGTATAGTTAGCTTTAGATTAGGCGATTACGACCCAGCAATTAGCGGCAGCGAAGGGATAAGCCTTAGGTATAAAAATTTAGAGGGCAAAGATTTTGAACTTAAAATTAAAAATGACGGAAAGTCAGTTAGCGAATAAGGCTAGAGCAATATAATAATAAATAAGAAGAGAGGATGACTAACTTTTTGTTATTAGTCATCCTCTCTTCTTATTAGATGAATATCATATCGGCATAAGTATTTAACATAGTCCCTTCTATATTAATCATTTTACAATATGCTCAGGATCATATTAGTCAACATCACTTTCTTAAGCAATAAAGAAAATATATTAAGTAAAAAAATTTGTAAATAATAATTATTATAAATAAATTTGCAGTATAAATAAATAACAATATGCAAACAATAAAGGAGATAATTCAACAATCTGGACTAAAAGCCACCCCACAGCGTATTGCAATATATGATGTAATGAAAAAGCTTGGCCACGCTTCGGCAGATATGGTGGCTACTACTCTAAAAGATGTTTTTCCATCACTTACAGTAGCTACCATCTATAATGTGCTAGAATCATTTGTAGAGGTAAAACTTGTAGTTAAAAGGTTTAGCTCTAACAACAAAATGTATTTTGATGTAAATACATACGAACACGTTCACTTATATAACGAACTTGATAATTCATATATAGACTATAATGATCCAGAGTTAACAAAATTAGTTGCAGACTATTTTAGAGATAAAGTAATTCCAAACTTTAATTTAAAAAACATTGAGATACAATTAATAGGTAATAATAAATAATACTAAAAAAATAAAAGATGAATAGTTTAAAAGGTACTCGTACAGAAAAAAATTTACTAGCATCATTTGCTGGCGAATCTCAGGCAAGAAACAGATATACATTTTTTGCTAGCGTAGCTAAAAAAGAAGGTTTTGAACAAATTGCAGCTATCTTTATGGAAACCGCAGAACAAGAGAAAGAACATGCTAAACGCTTCTTCAAATTCCTAGAGGGTGGAATGGTAGAAATTACCGCTAAATATCCAGCTGGAGTAATTGGTACTACTGCTGAAAACTTAAAAGCTGCAGCTGAGGGTGAAAATGAAGAGTGGACAGTTCTTTACCCAGAAGCTGCTGAGATAGCTGATAAAGAAGGCTTTGCAGAGATAGCTAATGTATTTAGACAAGTAGCTAAGGTTGAAGCAGTTCACGAAGAAAGATATCTTACATTATTTAAAAGAGTTGTAGAGGATGGCGTTTTTGTAAGAGAAGAAGAGATTGAGTGGCAATGTAGAAATTGCGGTTATGTACATAAAGGAAAGAAAGCCCCAGAGAAATGCCCTGCTTGCGCACATCCAAAGGCATACTTTGAGCCTAAAAAGAACAATTTATAAAACAGAAAGAGCAACTTATACATACAAGAAGGAGACAAAATTTATTATTTTAGTCTCCTTCTTTATTTTAAAACTATATATATGATTAATAAACAAATTATAAGCTCAAAATTATATAATTCTAATATAATTATTTAAGATTAGAGATTATATAATCTTTTAAACTAAATTTTTTATTTTTAAGTGTTTCACCTATCGTAGTTACTACTAATGTTTCTTGTAGCTTGGCTCCATGTTTTACGTAAGTATTTAAAAAATAATCTATAGTAGCTCTATTATTATTCATTGGACTTACCGCAACAATATGGTCTGCATTATCTTGAGTATAAAAATAATAAGGAGAACTATATTTATGTAAAGACTCCGCTATTGTTTTAGAACCATATAGTCTAAATATAAAAGCATTTATTTTGGCGTAAGGAACATTTGAGTCTGCATCCCCATGAAAAAGCAGAATTGGTGCAGTTCTGCTTCCCCATGTTATGTGTTTAGATGTTGGTGATATTGCTCCAGCAAAAGCTATGACTGCTGCGTAAGAAAAATTGTCGGGAAGCTTAGTACTAATATTTAAGTTGTTGCTAAAGTAGTTGTTAGACCTATAATATTCTGCCTGAAGAACAGTAATTGCTCCTGCACTTGAACCAGAAATTATTATTTTACTAGTATCTATATTCCACTGTTTACTTTTAGAAAGAATAAAGTTTGTGGCACTGTATAAATCTTCTACAGCAATATCTATAGAGTTTGAAAGAAGTTTAGCAAATTGTATTGGCTTAAATTTAACCTTTTTACCACTTGCTGCTAAATTCTTAGATTGCTTGTACATTTTTTCCAAGCCTTTCCTATAATCTATTGCAATAACGTTATAACCTTTGTTAACTAAATAGTTATAAAAGTTTATATAGGTTTTAGCATTCCTATTACCTGTAAAGAATCCACCTCCAAAAGCAAAAACAAAAACTGGTGAATCATCTAAAGAATTAGCATTTAAAGCATCCTCATTATAATACCTGTCTAAGTATAGAGAGTCTGCACCTTTTACAGCAAAAAGATAGGTTTCTTTTTTTACCTTAGTTAACTCTCTAGCATTTAATGATGTAATGGTAAAAATAAAAACTGAAATAAAAAGTATTTTTTTTACAATATCCATAAATTAAAAATTAAAATAACAATATTACTAGCTAATATTAGGCCATATTACTCTGCTAACTATAAAAGTAAAATAAAAATGGCATATTGTAAAACTTTCCTTTTTTAATGCCCCTTAAAAAGAATAGTAAATAATATTACAATAGCCCTAGGTGTCAAAATTACTAATGTCAAAATATAACTATTGGTAATATTATAATACATATAAAACTAGGTAAAACAAAAAGTATGTAATAATTGTCTAAAAACTGATTATTAAGGTAGGCAATATATATAGCTCAATTTGTAAGAAAATTTTAAAATAAATTTTTTAATTTATACTAATAATTCATATATGTTTTTTGTATCTGATACCTTTTTAAAGAAAGCAATTTGATCCTTTGAATACATTCTTGCTATTGATTCCATAACTTTTTCCTTAGTATATCGCAGGACATATTTATTTTCTGCATAGATATTTAAGAGCTGCAGATTATCAATTATTGGAGACCAGTCATCTCTATAGCCAGAATATATAGCGCCTATTTTATCTACACCAAAATATAATTTATCCTCATCAGCGGTACTCTCTTTTATGGCCACAATTAAGCATATTATATCCCTTTTATAACATAGTACATTACCTAATTTAATAGTTGGGAAACAGTCTAATTTAAAAGACTGTGTTGATTTGTTTTTGTTTATACTCATACTACTCAATGATATTAAAATAAGTTAATAGCTTGCATAATTTACGTCTTACTATTGTTGACAAATATTTTTAAATTATATATTTTATAGGCCTCTGTATCTGATATAAATTTTATTTTAGATGGCTCAACTGGGCATACAATATCTCTAATATTAACATCAATAATAGATAACTCTTCCTTTACATTACCAGTGTCTAAAACTTGATTATAATTGACATTAAAGTTATTTGTGCTGATATTACTTTTAGGGACGGAGCTAATAAAACAACAAAGTAAAATAAGTAATTTTTTTTTCATTGGCACCTGTTTAATTTATGCATACAAAAATATAATAGATTAAACTAAAGTTCAAGAAAAAACATATAACACCCTATATGATAATGTACTGAATTTATGATATTTAACAATAATAAATATAATAGAATATAAAATAGTCCATTATACAATACAATATGTATAAGTAATATACTAGGCAGATTGTATAAAAAAAATATAATAGATTATATTA
>CAXYUL010000058.1:0-8926 GCA_964292095.1 uncultured Bacteroidales bacterium
AACTGGTCATAAAGAAAAAATATTATCGCATTTGCATAGTGTCTTTGATAACAGGCTAGATTATACCCCAACGTTCTATACGACTAAATGTGCAGGGGATGCTTTCTTTGCTGCTACTAATTTTAAAAATGAGAATTATGATATAGTAGTTGCTATAGGTGGAGATGGAACAGTTAATCAGGTAGCAAAGGGACTTATCGGGAGTAATACTAAGATGGGAATTATACCTGTTGGTTCTGGTAATGGATTGGCTAGACATTTAAAGATTCCTCTTTTTTACCAAAAGGCAGTAGAGACTATTCTTGCTGGAAATTCTCAGTTGATTGATGCTGGTAAAATTAATGATGAAATTTTTTTCTGCACTGCTGGATTAGGTTTTGAGGCTGTTATTGGAGATAGATTTAATAGTGCAGGTAGTAGGGGGTTACTCACTTATATAGAGTTTTGTGCAAAGGAGTATGTTAGGTATAGACCAGAGCAGTATATTATAGATATTAACGGAGATAGATATAAAAGAAAAGCCTTTTTAATAACTTTTGCTAATTGTGCACAATGGGGGAATAATGCTTTTATAGCTCCCGACGCAAATATTTCTGATGGAATGTTAGATATGGTTATTT
Source organism: uncultured Bacteroidales bacterium (assembly GCA_964292095.1). Taxonomy (GTDB): domain Bacteria; phylum Bacteroidota; class Bacteroidia; order Bacteroidales; family UBA932; genus Egerieousia. The sequence goes on from CAXYUL010000058.1 coordinate 621, forward strand.
GGAAGAGTGCTCCTTTGGTTTCGATGCCCTTACTTACTGCAGGATTATTTTTGAGGACATTGCAGTATTCAGAATTTTTTGATACTTTTAGGTGTAAGTCCGTTAAAATTTTAAGGGAAGAAGGTGGACTGATTCAATTTGATGGAGAAAGTAGAAAAATGGAGAAGGAAATTAATATTTCTGTTATCCAACATGCTGTAGATGTGATTGTTCCATTAAATATAGAGAGCTCAGATTTAGGATTAGGACTTGTAACAGATTTGGTGCCTGGTATAAAAGAAATTTTTAAGTAAAGATGGGCTTTAACTAAAAAAATCTTTTTAGTTAGGGGGAAAATGCTTACATTTGTTATATAATTGTATAACTGAATTACATTTTTTAAGATTTAGCTTAAAAATGCCTAATTCGGTTAGTTTTGCTTGATATTAATTAAAAAAAGTATAGATATGATAATTCTTGTATTGAACTGCGGAAGTTCATCGTTAAAGTATCAGATTTTGGATATGAAATCTGAGTCTGAGTATAATTTGTTGGCTAAAGGGCTTGTAGAGAGAATAGGCCTAGAGCAGGGAGATATTACTCACCGTGTGTCGGGAAGAGAAAAATATGAAATGCAAAAACCTATTCCAAATCATACAGAAGGGATTAAGAGTGTTTTAGATTTGCTTGTAGATAAGGAGCATGGAGTTTTAAGGTCTTTATCTGAAATAGATGCTGTTGGACATAGAGTTGCTCATGGTGGAGATTTGTTTAATGAAAGTAAAATTATTCATAGTGAGGAAATAGCTGGTATAAAGGAATGTTGTGAGTTGGCGCCATTGCATAATCCTGCAAATCTTTTGGGAATACAAGCTGTTAGATCATTAATGCCAGAGCTTCCTCAAGTTGCTGTTTTTGATACTTCGTTTCATCAAACAATGCCAGATTATGCTTATATGTATGCTATCCCTTATGAGTATTATGTGAAAGATAAAGTGAGAAGATATGGATTCCACGGTACAAGTCATAAGTTTGTTGCTCAAAAAGCGGCTAAATTAGCTGGAATAGATTTTAATAATTCTAAAATAATTCCTTGCCATTTAGGCAATGGTGGCTCTGTAACAGCAATCTTAAATGGAAAATCTATAGATACTTCTATGGGCTTTACCCCTATGGAGGGTGTTGTTATGGGAACTAGATGTGGAAATATAGATCCAGGTGTTGCCTTATTTTTACAATCTAAGTATGAACTAGGAGAGAGAGAATTAAATAATATTCTTAATAAAAAAAGCGGATTTTTAGGGGTTTCTGGAATTTCATCTGATGCTAGAGATGTTGAGATTGCAGCTGCAGAGGGAAAGGATAGAGCTAGGCTTACATTAGATATGTTCCGATACGGTGTACGTAAGTATATTGGAGCTTATGCTGCAGCTATGAATGGTGTAGATTTAATAGTATTTACCGGGGGGATAGGAGAGAATGATCCAGATTCTAGAGAGTTGATATGTAAGGATCTACAATATCTTGGAGTAGATTTTAGCACTAAAGCTAATATTGGTGTAAGAGGTAAAGATGTTATATTAACAGCAGAAGGCTCAAAAGTTGTTGTTGCAGCCGTTACAACTAATGAAGAGTTGGTTATTGCTCAAGAAACTATGCGATTAACTAGTAAGTAAATAATAGATACATTATATATAAATATTAAAGAAAGAATAAAGATATGATTACAAATTTTGATGAACTTTTTGAACAATTAAGGACAAAACCTAAAAAAAGATTAGTTGCAGCATGGGCTGTAGATGACCATACTATTACTGCTGTTGCTTTAGCAATTAAAGCTGGCATTGTTGATGGAACATTAGTTGGTGATGAAAAACTGATAAGGCAAGTATGTGAACAAGAAAAAATAGACCCAGCAATTTTTACTATTATTCCTAACGATAACGAGCTTAAATCAATTGCACAAGCTGTTTCTATGGTTAAGAATGGTGATGGAGATATTTTAATGAAGGGCTTATGTAGTACAGATAAATATATGAGAGGTATTTTGAACAAAGATAATGGCTTACTTCCTCCAAAGGCAGTTTTGAGTCACGTTGCTTTAGTTCACAATCCAAATTATCATAAATTAATTATAGTTTCTGATATGGCTGTTATACCTGCTCCAGATTTTAAACAAAAATTAGCTATTACAGGTTATGTTATTGGTACAGCAAAAGCTTTAGGAATATCTAAGCCAAAAGTTGCTTTAGTAACAGCTACAGAGCAAATGTTAGTTGGAATGCCTGCATGTGTAGAGGCTGCTATGATTGCTAAAATGGCGGATAGAGGCCAAATAGGCGGTGGCGCTTATATTGATGGCCCTTTAGCAATTGATGTTGCTTTATCTCAAGAGGCTGCAGCCATTAAAAAATTAGTGAGTCCAGTAGCTGGTGATGCAGATTGTTTAGTATTTCCAAATATTGAGTCTGCTAATGTATTTTATAAGTGCAACTCACAGTTATGTAAAGATGTTAAATTAGCAGCTATTGTTGCTGGTGCTCAAGCCCCATGCGTACTTTCGAGCCGTGCTGATAGCATTAATACTAAACTTAATTCAATTGCCCTTGCTGCTATAACTGCAAAATAATTATATAAGAAATGAGTAAATTAATTTTAGCAATAAATCCCGGATCTACTTCTACTAAAATATCTGTTTTTGAGAATAAAAAAGAGGTTTTTACTAAAACTCTAAGGCATACTAGTGAAGAATTAGCTCCTTATAATAATATAATTGAGCAATTAGATTTTAGAAAAGAAGAGATAAAGAAAGCCCTAGCAGAGAATAATATATCATTAAAAGATTTAGCTATTGTAGTTGGCAGGGGTGGTCTAGTAAGACCTATCCCATCTGGCTCTTATCTTGTAAATGATACTATGATAGCAGACCTAAAATGCTTTAAAAATGGTGAGCATGCGAGTAATTTAGGAGGTATTATAGCTAATGAGCTTGTTAAAGAAATTGGTAATGGGGTAAAAGCTATAATAGCAGACCCTGTTGTGGTAGATGAACTTGAGCCTGTTGCAAGAATTGCTGGACATCCACTATTTACAAGAAAATCTATATTTCATGCTTTAAATCAAAAGGCAATAGCTAAAAACTTTGCTAAAGAGCAAAACAAAAAATATTCCGATTTAAATTTAATTGTTGCACATTTAGGTGGTGGAGTTTCTGTAGGAATTCATGCTAAAGGGAAAGTTATTGATGTAAATGATGCTTTAAATGGTGAGGGCCCTTTTTCGCCAGAGCGTTCTGGTGGTATTCCAGCAGCTCAATTAGCTGATTTATGCTTTAGCGGAAAATATAGCCATGCAGAGGTTAAAAAAATTATTTCTGGTAAAGGTGGCGTTGTAGCACACCTAGGGACTAATTCTTTTCAAGAAGTTGAGAACCGTGTTGAGGCAGGAGATAAAGCAGCTATCTTAATCTCAGATGCTTTTGCTTATGCTCTGGCTAAAGAAATTGGTGCAATGGCTACAGTTGTAGACGGTAATGTTGATGCAATTTTAATTACAGGTGGAATAGCATATAATAAGCCTCTAATGAATAATGTTGTTAATAAAGTTAAGTTTATTGCTCCTGTTTATATTTTCCCTGGAGAGGATGAAATGGGTGCGCTTGCTGGAAATGGATTGGCAGTATTAAATGGAGAGGAAGAATTAAAAGTTTATTAATAATAACTATAATATGAGAGCCGATCTTGTGATTATCGGTGGAGGGGCAGCCGGATTATTTGCGGCTGCCCTCGCCGTTAAATACTCTAGGGAGTTGAATACTAAACTATCTATAATCTTACTAGAAAAGATGGAGCGCTGTGGAAGGAAGATTGCATTGACTGGTAAAGGTAGGTGTAATTTAACCAATACTAAACCATGGGGAGAGTTTTCGTCTCATGTTCATCCAAAAGCTAATTTTTTTAAATCTGCTTTTTTTGGCATGAGTAATTTAGCTACAATGGAATTCTTTAAAAGTTTAGGCTTAGATTTAATTGTAGAAAGGGGAGATAGGGTTTTTCCTGTTTCTATGAGAGCGATGGATGTGAGTGATTGCTTACTTAGGTATATAGAAACTAATGGGGTAAGGATAATATATAATTATAAGGTTGAACAAATAACAAAATCAGAAGATATTACTATTTGCGGATTAGGGAATAATAAAAGCATAAGTTGCTCAAAATTAATTTTAGCTAGCGGCGGTTTATCGTATCCTACTACAGGTTCTACAGGTGATGGGTATGACTTAGCTAGAAAATTTGGACATAGTATTGTTCCTTGTTTTCCTTCTCTTACTGCTTTAATTCCAAAAAATTATGATTTAAAGAATTTACAAGGAATATCTTTAAAAAATGTTGATGTACAACTTTTTATTAGTGGTAATTTAGTAGTAAATGAATTTGGAGATTTAGATTTTACTAATGATGGAATAGAGGGGCCAATAGGTTTTAAGATAAGTAGAAAGGCTGTGCAGAATATTGATAATAATCAGAAGGTAACTGTTTTGCTAGATTTAAAACCAGCAGTTGATATAGATAAACTTAAGGCACGGATAAATAGATTTGTAGAAGAGTTTTCTATGCAAAACCCTAATGTGAATAGCAAAATTGGGCAAGCAAAATTGTTGAATTTTTTACTTGCTAAATTACTTCCTTATTCTTTACTTAATGCTTTCTTAGGTGCTAATAAAGATCTTAACCTAGCTAATTTAGCTTATAAACTAAAACATTGGCAGTTTGAAATTGAATCTTATGTTGGTTATAGAAGAGCAGTTATAACAGCAGGTGGCATAAACTTAGCTGAGGTTTCTCAAAAGACAATGGAGTCTAAATTAGTGCCATCTCTATTTTTTGCCGGAGAGATATTAGATTTAGACGGGGATACTGGTGGTTATAATTTACAAATAGCATTTTCTACTGCGGCATTAGCTGCAAGGAGTGCTGTATTGTGTAATAAGTAGCACAAAATAGAAATTGATAGGAGAGGATATAGTAAACTAAGACTAGATTTTAAACTACCAACGTATATTAACTTCTATATCTTTGTATTTTACTATATCGCTTATACCTATTTGAGCATCGGGTTTCCTTTGTATTATTGTAAGTGGCTCTATTGTGTTTTCTAAAACTAATAAATCTCCTATTCTAATACTCACATTAGAACTAATATTCTCTAGCGCTAAGTTAAACTGCTTTATAATATCGTAGTGTTCTTTATTATTGGAATCTATATAGCTTTCTGTTTTGCTTAAGAATGTACTGCAATCTAAGCTATTAGCAACATACCATTTAAGATTATCATCCTGCCTCTCTTTGTTGTCTAAAACACTGGCGCTTAGGTGTATCCCATAACCAAAACATTTGTAATATCTTTCTGCAAATCTAGACCTAACGCATTTAGCTGCGCGGTCTATTTTAGCATAAATGAAAGAGTATGCCGTAAGTTCTAAGATATTATCTAAGCAAAAATAATCGTTTCCATCTCTACATATAGATGTGTCTGGTCTGATATAAAAATAATTACCGTTATTTGGTGCTGTTATAATATTCAATTTAAATAATATTAAATATAAATAATTGGGCTTATTTTATGGCTTTTAATTTTAGCTCGGTGAAAACCTTTTTAGTGTCAAGTGTAAAATCTCCCTTCATTATCCATGCGTAATAGCTAGGCTCATTTATAAGTATATCTTCAACTTTTCTTCCTTTGTGTTTTCCAAAGTTAATAATTGCTTCATCCTTCTCGTTTAATACAATTCTACCCGCATAGTCTAAGAATTTAGTTCTAGTAGAAAAATCTGCTAACATGGCAATATCGTTCTGTAATACCTGAGGATATCTATCTAGTTGAGCCATAAGTACTTCATATGTAGCTATTGTGTCTGCTTCTGCACTATGTGCATTTTCTAAATCTTTATTGCAGTAAAACTTATATGCAGCGGAAAGTGTTCTTTGTTCTAGTTTGTGAAATATATTCTGAACATCAACTAGTTTTCTTTTTCTAAAGTCAAAATCTACATCTGCACGTAAAAACTCCTCTGCAAGTAATGGTATATCAAATTTTGTAGAGTTATATCCTGCAATATCGCAACCTTGCATCCATTGAGCTAAGCTCTTTGCTACTTCTTTAAAGGTTGGACAATCTTTTACATCTTCGTTAGATATTCCATGTATTTTTCTAGCTTCTTCTGATATTGGAATTGTTGGGTTTATTCTTCTAGTTTTAAGCTCTTGATCTCCATTGGGCATAACCTTAACTGCTGAAATTTCTACAATTCTATCTGTAGCAACACTTAACCCAGTACTCTCTATATCAAAAAAGAGAATAGGATTCTTTAAATTTAGTTTCATTTTATGATACTTTAATTATGAGTTTACACGCATAGGCATTAGCAATGCGCATACTTCTTCGTTTGGCTCACTTTGAACCAATGGCTGAATAAGTGCAGCTCTATTGGGATCTGCCAATTTAAAACATATTTGGTCGTATGGAAGATTATTTAAGATCTCAATTAGAAATGTAGATTTAAAACCTATTTCCATTGGAGTTCCCTCATATTCACAAGCCAGAGTTTCTTTTGCACTCATAGAAAAATCTATATCTTGTGCAGAAATTTCTAGTAAATTTTGACTAATTTTAAATACTATTTGACTAGTAGCTTGGTTTGAACATACAGCTACCCTTTTAGTTGCGTTTAAAATATCGGTACGAGGTACAGATATTATGTTAATATTATTCTTTGGAATTACAGATTTGTATGCTGGATATGTTCCCTCCACTAAACGACAAACTACTAGAGAAGAATCAAATCTAAAATATGCATTCTTTTTATCAAAAGAAACTTCTACTTGCTCATCGCTATATTTAGCTAAATTAGTCTTTAATATGTTAGCTGGTTTTTTTGGCAGTATAAAAGAAGAAATAGAGCTACCTTTTATATCAAATCTTGTGTAATAGACTAACTTGTGAGCATTTGAAGCAACAAGCGTAGTTTGTTCTGGAGTAATATCAAAGAAGATACCGTTCATAACTGGTCTAAGTTCTTCGTCTCCAGTTGCATATAATGTATTATTAATTCCTTCTGCTAATATGGCAGCAGGTATGTTTAACATTGTAGCTTCCTCTAAAACTGGTAATTGAGGATAATCTTCTGGCTGAGCAAAAGGTATTTGTGCACTTCCACTCGACCATATTATATTTATAATATTTTTTTCGCTAATAGTAGATACTTCTATGGGTTGAGTAGGCAGCTCCCTTAATGTTTCCGTTAATAATCTAGCTGGTACTGCTATCTGTCCCCCTTCTTCAACCTCGTTTATATTAAGTATTGTCTTTAGAGTTGTTTCAGAGTCAGACGCTGTAAGAGTGAGAGCATTACCATCTAGTTCAAATAAAAAATTATCTAAGATTGGTAATGAGTTTTTGGTAACTATTACTTTTGAAATAGAAAGTAAACTCTGCAAAAGATCTGTACTTGATACAATAAATTTCATATATTTATAATGTTATAATTATGGCACAAACTTAAGCATTTTTTTTCAATTAGCCTCTAGTAAAACAAAATTAAATTTTAAATATTGGCATATATTTTGAGCCCAAAATAGCTCTGTTTTTAGTGTATAACTTTTGATCTTAATAATAAAATATTAATTATGATAAATAAAAGAAATATTGGATTAATAGTCCTTACATCAATTGTAAGCTCTTTTGTGTGGGTATTGTTGTTTAATATTATTTTTAGAGAGAATAAATATACTTTTCCAAACGAGCAAATTAGTTATAAAGGGTTAATGCCAAATTCGGCTTTGTTAGATTTTACATACCCAGCAGAGAGTTCCGTTTCTAGCGTAGTTTATGTTAAAGTATTAAAATCTAGTGCTCCATCTGAACCAAGTATATTTGATCAGTTTTTTGGCTTTTCTCAACCATATGGAATGCCAAGAGAAAGTATTAATTCTGGCTCTGGCGTAATTATTTCTTCTGATGGTTATATTGTTACAAATAACCATGTTGTAGACAATGCAAAAGAGATTGTTGTAAGTTTAATTAATAATAAAAGTTTAAGGGCAAAACTAGTTGGAGAAGATCCAGCTACAGACATTGCTCTTTTAAAGGTAGATGCAGAGAATCTACCTTCTTTAAGTTTTGGTAATTCAGATTCTTTAAGACTAGGAGAATGGGTGCTCGCTATTGGAAGCCCCTATGATTTAAGAAGTACTGTTACGGCAGGAATTGTTAGTGCAAAAGGTCGTTCGCTTCCCGACGCAACAAGAGAATTTAAAATTGAATCTTTT
>CAXYUL010000059.1:0-8851 GCA_964292095.1 uncultured Bacteroidales bacterium
CTTGCTGGTATAGGATAGCTTCCAGACCCATTTAGCCCTTGTTTTGGGTCTGGCAGCAACACAAACCATCATGGCACAAGCATTAATGCCCTAGTTTACAGGCAAGCAACAACTGTAAACCAAGCGAGAGCTACAAAACCTAAAATTTTGTAGCTCTCGCTTGTATAAGACAGATATTTTTGCCGGTATTCCCTCGCACGCTTATATCATACACTTCCTCTCTCCCTCAAAGCCACACTATTCCGCCCACACCCCAATCTTCCACACTCCATATCACACCCAATACCAAAAAAACAAAGTACCTGTTAAAAAACCTTAAAACCCACTGCTTTTTTTGCTAAGGCTAAAGTAGCGGCTGCACTTTCTCTTGCTTTTTGCGCTCCTTCTCTAGTAACTTTTCTTAAAAAATCGCTATTATTAGAAATTTCATCTATACGTTCACGTATAGGAAGTGTCTGCTTGCAAATATCTGCAGCTAATTGCTTTTTTAAATCGCCATATCTAATAGAGCAATTATTATATTGTTCTTTAAAATACTCTACAGTACTTGGCTCAGAAACAATAGAAAGCAAGGTAAATAAATTTTGTACAGAATCTGGCATTTGAGAGTTAGGCTCTGTAGGACCAGCATCTGTAACAGCTTTCATAACTTTTTTTGTAATGGTTTTTTCGTCATCACAAAGATAAATGCCATTCCCCTCGCTCTTCCCCATTTTGCCGCTACCATCTAAGCCAGGAACCTTAATTAAGTCTGCTCCAAAGCTAAGTCCTTGCGGCTCTGGAAATACCTCTACTCCATACATATTATTAAAGCGGCGTGCTATTACCCTAGCCATTTCTAAATGTTGCTCTTGGTCTTTACCAACTGGTACTCTATTAGCTCTATGAACTAAAATATCTGATGCCATAAGAACGGGGTAGGTAAGTAGACCTGCATTTACATTATCTTCTTGTTTTCTAACCTTATCTTTAAAAGAGGCTGTTCTCTCTAACTCTCCTTTATATGTAAGCATATTTAGCAACACATATAACTCACAAACTTCTGGAACATCACTTTGAACAAACAAAGCACATTTGTTAGGATCTAGCCCAGAGGCTAAATACTCAGCCAAAATGATTTTAACACTAGCGTGAAAATCATTTGGATGTGGGTGAGTTGTAAGTGAGTGTAGATCTGCTATAAAGAAAAAACAATTATAATCGTTTTGTATTCTCACAAAATTTTTAAGGGCACCATAGTAGTTACCTAAATGAAGATGTCCTGTGGAGCGTATGCCACTTAAAACAGTTTCCATGTAATATTAGTCTTTTATATTTTTTATTGCTTCTCTTATTTTACTCTCAATTTCCTCTGCCATTTCTGGATTATCTTGTAGTAGGTTCTTAACAGCATCTCTACCTTGTCCTATTTTAGACTCTCCATAACTAAACCAGCTACCACTTTTCTTAATAATCTCAAATTCAACACCTAGGTCTATTATTTCTCCTATTTTAGAAATACCCTCTCCAAATAAAATATCAAATTCGGCTTTCTTAAAAGGTGGAGCCATCTTATTTTTTACAATTTTAGCACGTGTTCTAGAACCAGTAGCATCATCTCCATCTTTCAATTGCCCAGCTTTTCTAACATCAACTCTAATGGTAGAATAAAACTTAAGAGCATTACCTCCAGTTGTTGTTTCTGGATTTCCAAACATAACTCCAATTTTATCACGTAATTGGTTTATGAATATACAACAAGTATTTGTTTTGCTAATATTGCCAGTTAATTTTCTTAGAGCCTGACTCATCAAGCGAGCTTGTAAGCCCATTTTAGAATCTCCCATTTCCCCCTCAATCTCTGCTTTTGGTGTAAGTGCAGCAACAGAGTCTATAACAATTATATCAATGGCACCAGATCTAATAAGACTATCTGTAACCTCTAATGCTTGTTCACCATTGTCTGGCTGAGAAATTAACAAAGTATCTACATTAACGCCCAGTTTTTTTGCATAAGTTCTATCAAATGCATGCTCTGCTTCTATTTTGGCTGCTATTCCGCCAGCCTTTTGAGCCTCTGCAATAGCATGAATTGCTAATGTTGTTTTACCACTGCTCTCTGGCCCGTAAATTTCTATAACCCTACCTCTTGGATATCCGCCAATTCCTAATGCATGATCTAAAGCTATAGACCCAGAAGGAATAGTTGATACTTCCCATTTAGGCTGATCTCCCAACTTCATAATAGTTCCTTTCCCAAAATCCTTTTCAATTTTATCTAAAGTAGCTTGTAATGCCTTTAGTTTCTCTGCGTTAAGCTCCTCTGCTTTTTTTTCTGCCTTTTCCGCACTCTCTTTAGCCATAATACATTTTATTTAAATTGTTAATTAATTGGCGAAGATACGGAAAAAATCCAAAAATTCTTCCTATTTTTGTGGAATATGGAAAAAATTAAATTACTAGGTTCTACACCTGAACAATTAAAAGAAATAGCTATTTCTCTAAAGTTACCAGCTTTTTCTGGTGGCCAGATAGCAGATTGGATTTACAAGAAAAAAGTTAAATCTATAGAGCAGATGACCAACCTTTCTAAAATTGCTAGAGAGAGGTTAAGCAAAGACTATATTGTTGGAATAGATGATTTTACTGATGTTCAAATATCTAATGATGGAACAAAGAAATATCTTTTTCCAACTCACACAGGAAGTTTTATAGAAGCAGTTATGATTCCCGACACAAATAGATATACTTTGTGCGTATCATCTCAGGCAGGTTGCAAAATGGCTTGTGAATTTTGTATGACAGGACGTGGAGGATTTAAAGGAAATCTTAGTACGGCGGAAATAATATCTCAGTTCCTAGCTGTAGAAGAGAGTGATCTGTTAACCAACACAGTGTTTATGGGGATGGGTGAACCTTTAGATAATTTAGATAATGTATTAAAGGCAATAGAGATACTAACAGCTCCATGGGGCTTTGCTTGGAGTCCAAAAAGGATAACTTTGAGCAGTATAGGAGTAAACTGGAGTAAGGATAAAGAACGAGGCAATCCATTAAAAGTATTTTTAGATAGCACAAAAGCTCATTTAGCAATAAGTTTACATAATCCTTTTCCTGATGAAAGAATTCAACTTATGCCAATGGAAAAATCTTTTCCAATAGAAGAAACAATAGATTTAATAAAACAATATGATTTTAGTGGCCAGCGGAGAGTAAGTTTTGAATATATAATGTTTAATAGGCTTAATGATTCAAAGGTTCATGCCGATGCTATAATAAGGATGTTAAGAGGTTTAGAGTGTAGGGTAAATTTAATTAGATTCCATTCTATTGAGGGCTCATCTTTAATGTCGTCACCACTTCCTATAATGGAAATATTTAGAGATAGACTTAATTCATCTGGAATAACAGCAACAATAAGGGCATCTAGAGGAGAAGATATATTGGCTGCATGTGGAATGTTGAGTGGTAAAAAAGAAAACGATATAAAGTAATTATTTTTATGAAAAAGGTGGCATTTTTAATAGTAGCAATTTTGTTTGCAGGTTTGCCTATACAAAATGTTTGCGCTTGTCCTAATATTATAATTGAGCATCAAGTAGAAACTAGGCCTAAAGTTGCCCTTGTTTTATGTGGTGGTGGAGCAAAAGGCTCTGCTCATATAGGAGTATTAAAGGTATTAGAGCAAGCCGGAGTTCCAATAGACATGATAGTTGGAACGAGTATGGGAGCCATAATTGGCGGAATGTACTCTATGGGATATGATGCCAACACATTAGACTCAATTATTTCTAATTGCGATAGGAGATATTTACTAACAGACGATACTCAAAGAGAAGATATCTCGTTTGAAAAAAAACAAATAGAAGATAAATTTGTTTTTAGTCTTCCTTTTGGCAATATTTTTAAAAAGTCTGGTTTAAAAGATTCTGAGCCAATGGATTATTTATTACCAGGAGGTTTTGTTAGAGGCCAGAATGTTTTTAATTTAATGAATGGATTAGCTATTGGATATCAGGATAGTATAGATTTTAATAAACTACCTATTCCTTTTGCTTGTGTGGCAACTAATTTAGAGAATGGCAAAGAAGTAATTCTAAATAAAGGTAATCTTCCTTTGGCTCTAAGGGCAAGTATGGCAATACCAGGAGCTTTTGCGCCAGTGGTAATAGATGGAAAGGTATTAGTAGATGGAGGTGTGGTTAACAACTTTCCGGTAGACGTGGCACGTCGCATGGGAGCAGATATAGTTATAGGAGTAGATGTTCAGAATGATTTGGCTACTCCCGACAAATTAAAAACTCTAAGTCAGGTGCTTAATCAACTTATGGGCCTAACAGGCAACGATTTATATTTACAAAATGTGAAGGATGTAGACATATATATTAAGCCAGATGTAAACGATTTTTCTACCTTTAGTTTTAGTAAAAGTTCTATTGATTCTTTAATAGTTAATGGTTATAATGCTGCTATGTACAAAAAAGAACAAATAGATTTTTTGGTATCAAAGGTTGGAAAAGTTAATAGTATAGCACAGCGATTAAACGCCCCAAAAGCTGGTAATGTGGCTCTAGACTCTTTCTTTGTAAGCAAAATTGAATTACTAGGTTTAGAAGGAGAAGATATATCTTGGCTAAAAAATAAAATTAGAATTACAGAAAACACTAAAGTATCGGGAAGAGAAATATTAAGAGCAGTATCTATTTTGTCTGGTACAAAGGCCTTTTCTAATGTAACTTATAAGATTAGTAAAAATTTAAAAGATAATACAGATGAGCTTGTCTTTTACTTGCAAAAGGGGCCTACAAATATAATAGGTTTGGGTGTGCGTTACGATACAGAGGAGGCTGCTGCCATTTTGTTGCACTTAGGGTTAAACACATATTCTCTTAAAGGTCCACAACTAGGAATTACTGGTCGTCTTAGCTACAATCCTTATGTTAAAGCAGACTTTAGTTATTTTTTCAGAAATTTCCCTAGAATTAATTTTTCATATATGTTTAAAAACACAAGTATGAATATTTATGAAAAAAAGGATAGTAAAAATTATCTTTCTTATGATTATAATAATTTAGAAATTACAATAGCCAATAGATATCTTAGAAACTTTAATTTTGCAGGAGGAGTAAGATTAGAACATTATAGATATAACACCTTGCTTCAAGAGTATGAAAATCAGAAGTATAGAGATGGTAGATTCTATTTGAGCTATTTCTTCTCGGGTAAGATGGATAGTAGAGACTCTAGATATTACCCAACAACAGGGGCAGGCTTTAATACAGAATTTTCATTTTATCACACTAATTTTAAAAGTGATTTCCATTATTCTGGAGCATTAAAGATTACTTGGGAAGTGGCAGTTAGTGCATCGGAGCGATTTACTATTTTGCCTGCTATGTATGCTAGAGTTGTTATAGGTAATTCAGATGAACTGCCATATTTAAATTATTTGGGAGGTGAGGATGCAGCGCGCTATATGCCTCATCAATTATCTTTTATTGGAATTAATTATGCTGATATTTTTCCCGACGCAACTCTTATCTTAAGATGCGATTTTAGACAAAGAATAGGTAAAAATCACTATGTTTATGCAATGTTAAACTATGCTAGATATTCGGAGGACTTTGTAAAAATGTTTAAGGGAAAATCAAATGGTGGCTATGGAATTAGTGGAATAGGTCTTAAATATTCTTATAAAACAGGTTTTGGGCCTTTAAGCTTTAATATTCATTGGTCTGATTTTAATCACAAAATTGGAGCTTACATTAATTTAGGATATGATTTCTAAAGAGAATATTTTTTTAAATAGATATAGAGAACGTTGTAGTAGAGAAGAACTTTGTCCTGCTCAAATTAGAAGACGTATATCTAAATATTTAGAAAAAGAGAGTGTAGATAAAATTATTAGCATATTAGAAGAAGAAAAATTTATAGACATTGTGCGCTTTACTAATTCCTATGTGAGAGATAAGGCTCGTTTTAGTTTGTGGGGCCCAAAAAAGATAGAATATAGTTTAAGATCATTAGACATAAGTTCGGATATTATTGAATTTGCTATAAATGAGCATTATTCTAGTGTAGAAGGAAGCGAGAATAAAGATTATGTTTTAGAAAAAATAGTCTTAAAAAAGTGGAATAGTTTAAAAGGTGAAGAATCGAACGAATCTAAACGTTTAAAGACGCTTAGGTTTGCACTTCAGAGGGGATTCGATTATAGAGAAATAGATAAAATAATTAAAAATATAAATAGACTTTAAGATAAATGGGAAATTCGTTTAAAGAACGTTTAGCTGCGTTAAGGAGGTCTCTTTGACTATGATGCTAAATTTGTAGAACTAGAAAATGGAAAACAAAAAAGTGCCCAGGCAGATTTTTGGAACGATGCTAAAGAGGCGGAGAAATTTTTAAAGAATTTGTCGGGAATAAAATTTTGGATTAGCTCAATAGATCAAATAGAGAGTGCAATAAGTGATTTAAGTGTATTGGAGGAGATGGGTGAGAAAGAGGAAGAGATTTTTGGTCAAGAGTCTATAATAGAGCAGCTTATATCTAAATTAGAATTAAGAAGTATGTTGGGAGAAGAGGGAGATAATTTAGGAGCGTTACTAAAGATAAATTCTGGAGCTGGCGGAACCGAAAGTAATGATTGGAGTCAGATGTTGCTTAGGATGTATACTAGATGGGGAGAAAGAAATGGGTATAAGGTTAATATCTATGATGTTATAGATGGAGATGGGGCTGGAATAAAATCTGCTACCATAGAATTTGAGGGAGAGTTTGCCTATGGTTATTTAAAGTCAGAAAATGGTGTGCATAGGCTAGTTAGAATATCTCCATTTAATGCACAAGGCAAAAGACAAACAACCTTTTCGTCTGTTTTTGTATATCCACTAGTAGATGATTCTATAGAAATAGTAATAAATCCATCTGATTTAGAGTGGGATACATTTAGGTCTAGCGGAGCTGGAGGACAAAATGTAAATAAAGTTGAAACAGGCGTTAGAGTTAGACATTTGCCAAGTGGCATTGTAGTTGAAAATACAGAAACACGTTCTCAATTAGATAACAGACAAAATGCTTTAAGAATTTTAAAATCGCATTTGTATGAAATTGAGCTAGAGAAAAAGAGGGAAAAACAGGCACAATTAGAAGGTCAAAAGAAGAAGATTGAGTGGGGTTCACAAATTAGAAGTTATGTTTTACACCCATATAAAATGGTTAAGGATTTGCGCACAAACTATGAAACTTCTGATACGGCAGCAGTACTAGATGGCGATTTAAATGAGTTTATGAGGAGATTTTTGCTCGAAAATTAAAAAGATTTTTTTTTCTTAGCTTTTATAGTAAATAATGCTTAATTTTAAGCCTTAAATCAGATATTAAAAAACTTTAAAGATATGGAGTTTAAACACAAGACAATGTTTCCAATGGGAGAAGATACTACTAAGTATCACCTCATTACAAAAGATTATGTTTCTTTAGCAAATTTTGAAGGAAATGAAATTTTAAAAGTTGAACCAGAGGGAATAAGACTTTTAACCAAGCAAGCTTTTCACGATGTATCATTTATGTTGCGTGGTGAGCACAATGAGATGGTAGCAAAAATACTAGAAGATCCACAAGCAAGTCCTAACGATAAGGCTGTTGCGCTTACTATGTTATTAAATGCTAATGTATCTGTAAAAGGACAATTACCTATTTGTCAGGATACTGGAACGGCAACTATTGTAGCTAAAAAAGGGCAAAATGTATTTACAGGAGGTTCTGATGAGCAAGCAATAGCTCATGGTGTTTATGACACTTATACAACAGATAATCTAAGGTATTCTCAAACAATAGCTTTAGATATGTATAAAGAAAAAAACTCTGGGAATAATCTTCCTGCACAAATAGATATTTTTGCTGTAGATGGCAATGAATATAAATTCTTATTTGTTGCAAAAGGTGGTGGATCTGCAAATAAAACATATTTATTTCAAGAGACTAAGGCTCTTTTAACTCCTTCTAATTTAGAGAATTTCTTAGTAGATAAAATGAAGACTTTAGGAACAGCAGCTTGCCCACCTTACCATATTGCATTTGTAATAGGAGGAACATCTGCCGAATTAAATCTTAAAACAGTAAAATTAGCATCAGCAAAATATTATGATTCTCTACCTACAGAGGGCTCAGAGGCAGGTAATGCATTTAGGGATTTAGAAATGGAGAAGAAACTTCTAAAAGCTGCACAAAACTTGGGTATAGGAGCTCAATTTGGAGGTAAGTATTTTGCTCACGATATTAGAGTTGTACGTCTACCTCGTCACGGGGCCTCATGTCCTGTTGGAATGGGAGTTAGTTGTAGTGCCGACAGAAATATTAAAGGAAAGATAAATAAAGATGGAATTTGGTTAGAAACCTTAGATAACAATCCAGCACGTTTAATTCCACCTCAATATTTACAAGGCAATAAACACTCTCAAGGAGTTAAGATAGATTTAAATAGGCCTATGAGTGAGGTCTTAGCAGATTTAAGTAAATATCCAGTATCTACTTTCTTGCTTTTAAACGGCACAATTATAGTTGGAAGAGATATTGCTCATGCTAAATTAAAAGAGAGAATAGATAAAGGCGAAGGCTTACCAGAATATATGAAGAAACATCCAATTTATTATGCAGGGCCTGCAAAAACACCTGCTGGAATGCCAAGTGGTTCTTTTGGACCAACTACAGCTGGTAGAATGGATAGCTACGTAGATTTATTCCAAGAAAATGGAGGAAGTATGATAATGATAGCTAAGGGTAATAGAAGTAAGCAAGTTACAGATGCTTGTGCTAAGCATAAAGGCTTCTACTTAGGAAGTATAGGAGGACCTGCAGCTATTCTTGCACA
>CAXYUL010000060.1:0-8804 GCA_964292095.1 uncultured Bacteroidales bacterium
TATCCAAATTATATATAGAATTATAATCCCTACAAAAATATTTATAGCAGCAGTGCCTCTAATAAGCCTGTATATCTGAAATATAAGTAAGCCTACTACTATGATATCTATAATATCAATAAGCTGTATGTTTATAATATTGAACATTTTCTGCGTTTTTGTGTAAAATAATGCCTACAAAGTTAGTTTTTTTTTATTATTAATATTAATTATTCCACGTAGGCTAAAGTGGCAATACTTACTAAGCAATGATACTCTTTAGTTAAAACAATGGCACAAGCTTCTAATGTGGCACCAGTTGTAAAGACATCATCTACTAGTAGAATATGATGTGGTTTTACTTTGCTTTTTTTACTTTCAAAGGCATTGGCAACACTTTGCCACCTATCAATTTTGTCTTTTTTAGTTTGAGTCCTTGTGTAGTGCTTTCTTCTTATAAGCTTGTTTGATACTTTTATATTTAATTCATTAGCAATACCTTGTGCAATAATTTCTGCTTGATTATATCCTCGTCTTAGTTTCCTAATAGGATGTAGAGGAACTGGTACTACTAGGTCTATATTTATTTCTTTCCATTGAGTTCTAATTTTTTTAGCTAATTCAGCGCCCAGCCATTTACCCAAATTGGTATTCCCCCTATATTTAATCTTGTATAGCAAGTATTTATAATTATTAATATAAAAAAAGAGAGAATATACCCTTTCAATTTTTATCCTTCCCCAAAAAACCTCTTCTGCCATATTATTTTTAGTTATCCAAAAATATGTAAGTGGCATATTTGCTAGACATTCTGTACAAATATGTTTTTCAAATACATACAGCTCTTTACCGCATACCTCACATCCTCTTGGTAGAAGAAAATCAACTAAAGCCTCTAATGCTAACATTTTTTTGTTACAAATATAATCTTTGTAACTTATCTTTGCAAAATGAAAGAATTTTTGCAAAATCATCATCTTTTATCTTTAGCCGTGTGTAACTCTAATGAGTTATGGTGTGCAAGTGCGTTCTATGCTTTTAATTTAAATATCAATGCGCCATCCTTTATCATTGCTTCAGATATTAAAACAAAGCATATACAAATTGCCTTAAGTAATGGAGACAGACCAATTGTGTCGGGAACAATAGCATTAGAAACAGAAAAAATAGGTATAATTCAAGGTGTGCAATTTAGTGCAATATTAAAAAAAGTCGGTAGCTCCTTAACTGATGCTAACCGACTTCTATATCTAAAACGTTTCCCTTATGCAATTTTAAAGGGTGGCGATTTATGGGAACTTAAGGTTACAGAATTAAAATTTACAGATAATAAACTAGGCTTTGGTAAAAAATTAATTTATAAATTTTCGGCAGATTAAATTACTCTATCACTATACCAAATGCTTTCTTTATCTTATCCACAGAATCTAGCAATTCCCATCCAAAAAACTGTACTTCTTGTTTCTTGGGCTTTCCATCCTCTATAATATCTATCTCCTTAATATATGGTGTCCTACCCATGTGCCCATAAGATGCGGTAGCCTCAAAAATTGGGTAAGTAAGAGCAAATTTTTCTATAATTTTAGCTGGTCTAAGATCAAAGATCTTCCCGATAATTTCTGCTATTTGTCCATCATTCAGAAGTGCGCCATTTAAAGAAACTTTGGCAGTACCATAGGTATTTACATTTATACTTACTGGTTGAGCAACTCCAATTGCGTATGCAAGCTGAATTAAGATTTCCTCTGCAACACCTGCTGCAACAAGGTTTTTTGCAATATACCTAGCGGCATATGCAGCCGATCTATCAACTTTACTAGAATCCTTGCCAGAAAAGGCTCCACCGCCATGGGCTCCCTTTCCACCATAAGTATCTACTATTATTTTTCTGCCAGTTAATCCTGTATCTCCATGAGGGCCACCAATAACAAATTTTCCTGTAGGATTAACGTGTAGTATGTAATCATCCTTAAATAAAGACTGAGTTTCTTTATTTAACTCTTCCATCATTCTAGGAATTAAAATGTTTCTAACATCACTTTTAATCCTTTGTTGCATATAGATATCAGAGTCAAATTCATCATGTTGAGTAGATATTACAATAGTATGTACTCTTAGTGGCGTGTTATCTTCGGCATACTCAATTGTGAACTGAGATTTTGAATCTGGCCTTAGGTAAGGCATTAGATTGCTGTTCTTTCTTATATCGGCAAGTATAAAAAGTGCTAAGTGAGAAAGGTATAATGGTAGAGGCATATAGTCTTGAGTATCTCTACAAGCATAGCCAAACATCATTCCTTGGTCGCCAGCTCCTTGTTCATCTCTATTTTCAACAACTACACCTCTATTAATATCGGCACTTTGTTCATGTAAAGCAGATAGAATACCGCAAGAATTTCCATCAAACATATATTCTGCTTTAGTATAGCCTATTTTATTAATTACACGTCTTGCAATTTGTTGGATATCTACGTAAGCCTCTGAGCGAACCTCACCACCAACCACTACCAGCCCTGTACTTACAAATGTTTCGCAGGCAACCTTACTGTCTCTGTCTTGTCTTAAGAATTCATCTAAAATGGCATCTGAAATTTGATCTGCTACTTTATCGGGATGCCCTTCCGATACAGATTCAGAAGTAAATAAATACGACATAATTTTGTTTTTATTAATTATATATAACAAGTTAGTTATAAATAGTAGAAAAGATAATTAGAGTTGCAAAAGAAATCAACTTTTAGAAAGTTGGCTGAAAAATAACTTATCGCCTATGCCTTAAAGTGTAACCATATAAAAAATAGGCTATATGGTTCAAAAAGCTTAAAGAGCGTTTTAGCATTTTTTAGCGTGGTTGCAAGCAGTCAAATCTTTCCACAATTTTTAACGCTGCAAATATAGGTGCTTTTTCTTAATTAACAAAAATATAACAAAATAAATTACGGATTTATAATAAAAAGGCCTATTTTTGCGACAAATTTTAATCATATTTATTAAATATCTATTTTATTATGAAAAAATCATTTAAGCTATTTGCACTAACTGCTTTGAGCTTAATGCTGTCAATTGCCACATTTGCGCAGGTGACAACAGCATCAATAAGTGGAAAGATTAGTGAACAAACAGGCCCTATGGTAGGAGCTACTGTAAAGGCAACTCACAAGCCAACAGGAACAGTTTACTACGCAATCACTCAATCTAATGGACGATACAATATAGCAAATATGCGTATTGGCGGACCTTATGATGTTGAGGTAAGTTACATTGGCTTTAATCCAGAAGTATTTAAAGATTTTAGTCTATCACTAGGAGAGGAGAAAACAATTAATGTAACAATGAAAGAGGATTCTCAAAAACTAGATGAATTATTGGTGGTGGCTGAAGCTAGCCAGGTAATGTCCAAAAACCGTACTGGTAACCAGGAAATCATTACTAGGGATCAAATGGATAAATTACCTACACTTAACAGATCTCTTTCTGATTTTACAAAATTATCTCCATTAAGTAGTGGAAGTAGCTTTGGTGGAGTGTCTTATCGTTTTAATAATGTTACTGTTGATGGTGCTTCTTTTAACAATTCATTTGGATTGAGCTCTTCTTTAGGAGCCTCTGGAACGGAGCCAATCTCTTTGGAGGCTCTAGACCAAGTACAAGTAATGATTGCCCCATTTGATGTTAGAAATGGCGGTTTTACAGGTGCAGGTATAAACTCTGTAACCAAATCAGGTACTAACGAATGGCATGCTTCTGCATATATGTATATAAAGAGTCCTTCATTAAGAGGTTACCAACAAAAAGATGAAATAGCTTCTGTTACAGATTTCTCAAATAAACAATACGGTGTTAGCTTATCTGGTCCTATTATCCCTAATAAATTATTCTTTTTTATAAACGGAGAGTTAGATAGACAAGAGAATCCTGTTAACTACACTACTGCAAATTCTAGAGTTGAGGCAAGTAAATTACAAGATTTATCTAATTTTTTAAATGATAAACTTGGTTATGATCCTGGTAAATTTGATGTAAACAAAATGAATACACAGGCTGATAGAATCACTGCTAGGTTAGACTGGAACATAAACAGAAGCAATGTGTTAAGTTTAAAGTATTTTTATCTAAAATCATTTAATGATAATAATCCTTCTAGCTCTGGTGCCCCTGCTAATGGCCGTGGACCTAATCAGTATGCAATTCCTTTCTCATCTGCATTTTATAAAACAAATAATAATTTTAATATTGTTATGGCAGATTTGAGTACTACTATTAATGATAGAATGTCAAATTACTTAAAAGTGGGTTACTCGCGTCTAAGAGACTTTAGAAGCATGGATGGTGGCTTTTTCCCACAAGTAGATATACTAGAGCTTAATAAACAGAGTAATGCGTTAGAATCATATTCATGTTTTGGAACAGAAGCAAATTCGTATAATAATAAATTAAATACTGATATATTCCAAATCCAAGATAACTTTGTTATGAATTTTGGAAAGCATCAATTAACAGTAGGAACTCAAAGTGACTATAGGTCTTTTAAGAATGGTTTTGCTCAAAATTATCCAGGCTCATGGGTATTTAATTCTATTGATGATTTTAAATTTAATGTATTAGCAACTCAAGACTATTTAAAATCTAATGGTAATAGTATGTCTGGTTTTGATATTACTAAATTTGATCCAACTAAGTATGGCTTTGATTCTTCAGTTACAGGAATAACTAATACTGGTCGTACAGGGCAGACAAGATATAGACAAAAATATGCTTTAACAGATGATTTCCCATTTGCAGAAGTTAATGTATTACAATTAGGATTTTATGTTCAAGATAGATGGAATATAAACGATAAATTAAACCTAACACTAGGTTTAAGAGTTGATACCCCAATATTTATGACTGACCTTGCAGAGAATCCTAATGTTGCTGCAGAAACTTATAGAGATGGAATAACTGTTGATGTATCTAAATATCCTAATGCTAGGCCACAATTCTCTCCACGTTTAGGATTTAATTGGAAACCACTAGATAATGGTTCCCTTCAGGTTAGAGGAGGTACAGGTATTTTCTCTGGTACTCCACCTTATGTTTGGTTAAGTAATCAGGCAGGTAATAATGGTGTGTTATTTGGTGATATAGAATATAAAGATGCAGCATTAAAGAACCTTGGTTTTACAGGCAATATGAATGAATACAGACCTAAAGATGGTGCTGCAACAAGAGCTGATATAGCAGTTACAGATCCAGATTTTAAATATCCTACTTTGTGGAAAACTAATTTAGCAGTAGACTATAAATGGGGGAATGGTTGGGTAGCAACTGTTGAACTATTATATTCTAAAGATATTAATGCTATTTATCACGATAATATTGGCTTAGTTGAAGCAGGTAAAAATGTTAACGATGGGTCAAAAGCCTCTGAGCGTAGAGCTTTTACAGGTACATATTATAGTGACCAAGCAGGGAATAAAAAAGCAGCAAATAATGTTGTTTTACTAAGGAATACAAACAAAGGTTATTCTATTTACACTACTTTACAATTACAAAAGAATTTTTACCAAGGAGCATTTAAAGGCTTAAATCTTAATGGTTCATATTCATTTGGTACAGCAAAGAGTGTTACTGATGGTACATCATCTGTTGCAACTTCTGCTTGGAAATACCGTCCTGCAATAAACTCTAATGATCAAGAGTTAGGATATAGTGCAAGTGCATTTGATGGCAGGCTATTACTTTCAGCATCATATACAGCAAATTGGGGTAAACATTCTTCTACAAATATAGGAGTTGTGTATCAACGTTATCGTCCATTTAGATATTCATATTGTTATAATGGAGATGCTAATGGAGACTCACAAACTGCAAACGACCTAATGTATATACCAAGAGACTTTAGCGAGGTAGAAGGGCATTTAGTAGCTGATGGCTTTAGCTCTGTAGAAAATGCATGGCAAGCAATGAATAATTTTATTGAACAAGATCCTTATTTAAGTAAACATAGAGGAGAATATGCTGAACGTAATGGTGCTTTTGCTCCATTTGCAAATCAATTAGATTTAAGTATATCTCAAGATATTAAGATATTCCAATCTAATGGTAGATACCACACTATTAGACTTAGCTTTGATATTCAAAACTTCTTGAACATGCTTTGTAAGGATTGGGGAGTTCAACAAACTACAATATTAGGGAATCAACAATATCAATTCTTAACTGTTACAAAAGATGGTAAGCCAAACGCTTCTAATGATTATAATCTTAAGTATTCTATGAATAAGACACTTACAGATACTTATAAAGATTACGTTGGTACATCTTCTAGATGGGTTGCCCAATTTGGTATTAAATATATATTCTAGAGTCTATATTTATAATTAAAATTAAAAGGTAGTAAAGGGCAGCTAAAACTTAAGTTTTAGCTGCTTTTTTTAGACATTGTTGCTATCTTACTTAGAGTAACCTCCATCTGGGAGTGGCAATAACTGTAAGCTTGTATTGGATAGTTGCAAGAGAATTTTTTGCCCTGCAATAACCCCTAAACTTAGTATCGCTTATGGTATGCTGCGCAAATGTATCTTATTTATAGAAGGATGAGAAAGATTAAATTGTCGGGAAGAATAATTAGAAAATAGTGCAGTTTTAAGCTTTTATTTATGAGCTCTAACTGCACTAAACTTTGTTTTATTATTTTTGGCTGAATTTAGCCGTATTATTAATATTGCTATTGTACTACAGTGTATACCAACGTAATTTTAGGGTATCTCTTGGCTGCTGGTCCGTTTACTTTACCTACGTTGTAAGTACTTGTTGATGTGTAGTAAGATGTTATAGAAGTATATTGATTGTAAGACGATACTACAGGACAGAACCAAATGTTAGATTCTGATCTTTTTCCTGTTTGGCTTCCATTAATAAATGCTTGCATTGTTGCCGACATATCTCCATAATATGTGTTTAGCGATCTGTTCATTGCTCCCATATTATTATTAGTGCTATTTATATCGTTTAAAGGGTAGAAAAACTTGCTTGTGTCTGTTGTTTTTATGGTTGGGTAAAGGTATGATGGGTAATTGTCAAAGTTATAATTTAATGGAGCTTCAAATGGAAGTTCAACTTTTGCATTACTTACAATTATTTTGCTAGGGTTTAAATTTTCGCTTTTTATCCATTTATCTATTAAATCTTTTAGTGCACTTGCACTAATATATGGTTTTAGACCAGCTATTCCTTCTACAGGAAGTTCACTAAGATCTTTATTGTTAATAAGATGGCTATTATGTGATTGATAATTTGATGTATTTAAACAAAAGCTATTGCCAAATCTTAGATATATAGTAGTATCCTTTTTAGCTAAATTGCTTTCCCAAGTAGGTTTAAAGTTAATCTTCATAACTATGTAGGCACTAGAAAGACTAAAAATGTTAAGTCTGCCGCCATTTACACTTTGTTGAGCTGGAGAGCATTTAAGATATAAACCTTTCATCTTTTTGATAAAAAGGCTGTTTGAGTCTAGTTCACTTTTACTTAGTTTTACAATCTCTTCTCCTAATGAATTTTGAAGGTAAATTCTTAGGGAGTCGCCACCTAAATATATGCCTTGGTTTATACTAATTGGACTATGGTCGTAATCACTTTCTTTTATGGAGTTGTTGTAGAGTGTTGTACTGTCTAGTTCTCTGCTAGTTCTGTATACGGTAATATTTTGTGCTATTCCTTCTTGCGATTCATTTAAATATTGAGTGCTAGATTTAGGCATGCTTATGTATATAGATTTTACAACAGCGTTTTCCCCAAAATTTAACTTATTGTTTAATGATATATTTGCTGCACAATCAAACTCAGCATTTCCAAACTCTTTTGTTCTTAGACTTCCTATTACTATATCTCCTCCAGATGTGCCTTGAATACTATCAGCTGGCATTACTGTTAAAGGTAGTGGTAATTCCACTGTCTTTAAGAATACTTTTTGGTCGTTTGGTATAAAATCATCTGCTAGTGATTTATCAACTGTTATACATGAAACAAGTAGGGCAGACGCACACATAAAAAGGGCGCTAAAGCGTAAAGTATCCTTAAATTGCATTGTTATCCAAAATTTTTTCGTAAAATGAATTATAACTATTTATGTATGATGATTCTTCTTCCTCTATGTTGAGGTATGGAAGTGTAGGAAGGCCAGAATTCTTAATAAATTCGGAAATTTCTGGGTTAAGACTTGCACTACCTAATATGATACCATCTGCATACTGGATTGCTAATTAAGCAAGATTTATGCCATTAGGTTTTTTTATAATTTCTAGGTCCTTATTTTTAATACCTGGAACTATAACTTTAGAAGCCATATTATTAGAGAATGTTTCTGTGGCAAATTCATCGTATAAAGACAGTACTAATTTACTATCTGTAAATATTGGATCCTCTCTATATGCTTTTTTTAGATATATAGGTAACAAATGAGAAATCCATCCTTGACAATGAATAATATCTGGCTTCCATCTTAATTTCTTTACCGTCTCCATAACGCCACGCGCAAAAAATATTGCTCGCTCATCATTATCTTCAAAGAATAAACCTTCTTGGCTATGATATACAGATTTTCTTTGAAAGTAATCATCGTTATCTATGAAATATACTTGCATTCTAGCTGACGAAATAGAGGCAACCTTTATTATAAGGGGCCTATCTATGTCATTAACAATTATATTCATTCCCGAAAGACGTATTACCTCATGTAATTGATTTCTTCTTTCATTTACGCACCCATATTTTGGCATAAATGATCTTATTTCCTTTCCACTCTCCTCAATTCCTTGAGGGAGGGATCTGTCTACTGTTGC
>CAXYUL010000061.1:0-8803 GCA_964292095.1 uncultured Bacteroidales bacterium
TGATAGTAAGTATAGAATTATACTTCAGATGTTTTTATATGCCCTAATGCTTGTTGAACACAATGATTCTAAGTATTATAGCCAAAATACAGATTTATGTATTTATCCAATTAAGACGATAGCTCATACGCGTCCTCTCTCTATTAACTTTTCTACAGAAGACTTA
The DNA here is from genome assembly GCA_964292095.1 of uncultured Bacteroidales bacterium. Taxonomy (GTDB): domain Bacteria; phylum Bacteroidota; class Bacteroidia; order Bacteroidales; family UBA932; genus Egerieousia. The sequence goes on from CAXYUL010000061.1 coordinate 167, forward strand.
GAAGATTTTAAGTCTTTATTAAAAAAAACGGTAGAAGAAATATTTAATCCAAATGTAGCATTTATTGCTAATAAGGGTTGTAAAGCTTGTGAATATTGTAATTTTAGTAATTTTTGTGGGCAATGATAAATCTTTATAAAGCTTCGGCTGGTGCAGGTAAGACACATAAGCTTACTGGAGAATATATTAAATTGCTTTTTGAGTCTCCAAAGGCATACAAGCATATTTTGGCTGTAACATTTACAAATAAAGCTACAGATGAAATGAAACAAAGGATTTTAGAGGAATTATATAATTTATCTAATCCTAATTGCAAATCAGATTATCTTATTCAGCTAATGGAACTAAGAGGTAAAGGTGAATCTTGGGTAAGGTCTGTAGCTAGAAATATATTGATAGAAATATTACACGATTATTCTTCCTTTTCTATAAGTACTATAGATAAATTTTTTCAACTTATAATGCGCGCTTTTGCAAGAGAGATGGGAAAAATGGCAAGCTATAATGTAGAATTAGACCAAGATTCTGTTTTATCCTATGCAATAGATAATATGTTTTTAGATTTGGATAAGTCAGAAAATGATGCCCTGCTTAAATGGCTTATAAGTTTTTCTTTAGAAGAGGTGGATAATGGGAGTAGTTGGGATATAAGATCTGATATTATAGTTTTAGCAAAGCAGTTATTTTCAGAGAATTTTAGGATAATCAATTCTGATAAAAAGGATTTTGCAGATGCCCAGCAGGTTGGACAGTTAAAGCGAGACTTGCTAGAGATAAGAGATAAATTTAGTAAAGAGTTGATTAGCTTGTCGGGAAGAGGAGTATTAATTTATAAGTCATTAGGACTTTCTGCATCTGATTTTAAAGGAGCTAGTAAGTCTCCTTTTTATTATCTAGAAAAAACTGTAAGAGGTGAGATAGGTGGTTTAAGTAAAACATTCTTAAAATTGCATAATAATATAGATGCTTGGTATACTGGAAAAAATGTTCCTAGGAATATTGAAATGGCTTATAACGATGGCTTGAATGATATTATTGGGCAGATTATTTCTTTGTTTGCTAGAGATTTTAGAAAATATAGTACTGCTCTAGAGTTACTTAAAAACATAAATGTTTTAGGAATTTTGGGGGATATATATACTAGGGTAATTGATTATTGTAGAGAAAAGAATATTATTTTATTGTCGGAGTCTACTCTCTTGTTAAACAGGATAATAGATGGTAGTGATACCCCATTTATTTATGAGAGAATAGCTACATGGATAGATAATTTTATGCTCGACGAGTTTCAGGATACATCTACACTTCAGTGGAAAAATTTCTATCCTTTGTTGATAAATAGTATGAGTGAGGGTAGAGAGAATCTAATAGTTGGTGATGTGAAACAAAGTATTTACAGATGGAGAGGCTCTGATTGGCAAATACTTAATTCAAAGATTGGAGAATCGTTTAGAGAAGACCAAATTAAAGAATACAATTTAAATTATAATTGGCGTAGTGGTAAAACTATTGTAGATTTTAATAATCTGTTTTTTGAGTATTGTGCTAATTGTGCACAAAGTGTTTATGGCGTTGAGGATAACCAATTTATAAAAAATATATATTCAAATTTTGCCCAAATAACTCCTAGTAAAAATTTAGATAAGAAATCTTATGTAAGTGTAGATTTTGTTGATATAGAAGAGTATGATTATAACGAACAAGCTCTCATTCTGCTTAAAGATAAAATAGAATTATTATTATCACAAGGCTATTCTTGCGGGGATATTGCTATTTTAGTTAGAAAATCTAGTTATGGCGGTATGGCTGCACACTTTTTATTGTCTAATGGTTATCAGGTGGTTTCGGATGATTCGCTAAGTTTAAATAGTTCGCTTAGTGTTCAAAAGATAATTAATGTTTTAAGAGAAATTGAGAATAGAGATAGGCCAATAGTTAAAGTTTATAAGTATTTTTATGGGGATGACTTAGAGTTAGATGAGCAAAAGTTAGAATTTATCCAGTCGCTTTCTTTATATAATATGTGTGAGGAGATAATTAGAACATGCTTAACACCATCAGACAAAGAAGATATAGCCTTTATTCAGGCATTTTTAGATTCTGTTCTTGATTTTACAAATAAATGGGGAACAAATGTTTATCAATTTTTAGAGTGGTGGGATAAAATAGGATATAAAATTTGTATTTCTGCGCCAATGGGAAGAGATGCTATTAGAATTACTACCATACATAAATCTAAAGGATTAGGTTTTAAGGTAGTAATTATACCTTTTTTTATAGAAAAACTAGATTATTCTAAATCTATTAAGATTTGGGGTAATTTTGAAGGAAGTGATTTAGATTTGAGCTTTAAAGGGCCTCTTCCATTAGATTATGGAAAATCCTTATCATCAACTGTCTTTGAACAGGACTACTTAAATGAAAAATTATGTGTTTTTGTTGATGGCATAAATACTTCTTATGTTGCATTTACTAGGGCAGAGGAAGTTTTAATGATAGTAACACCAAAGCCTAAGTTTAATAAAACAGAACATGCATACTCAAAATCTTATGTTGGAGATATTCTATACGATTTTTATTTAAGTTCTGTAGGTGATAGTGATAGTTCTAACTTTTTAGAATATGGAGAAATACCTTATAAAGGAAAGTTAGATTTGCCTAAGAATAATTCAGATGCAATATTTACTGGCTTGTCAGAATCTTTAGATATGAGTAGATTGAGACTTTCTCTAAATACTGGCTCTCTTAGCAGAGAAGATGGAATTAGAGAGGAAGGAATAGCCATGCACTATGTGTTTTCTTTAATTAATTATAGATCTGATATTAAGAAGGCAGTGGAGCAAGCACATTATATGGGAATGACAAACTTATCGCAAGAAGAATTAGAAACTCTAGTAACAGATAAAATAGATTCGCTTAAAGAGTATGACTGGTTTAGTTCAAATTATTTAGTACTAAACGAAAGGAGTATTTTACGTTTGGATGGAAAGGAACTAAGACCAGATAGAGTCCTAATAAAGAAAGAAGACTCTGGCAATTCTGCAATTATTATTGATTATAAATTTGGAGAATATATGCCAGATTCACCTCAGTTTGCTTCATATATAAGACAAATGAGAGAGTATAAGAACTTACTCTCTCAAATGAATTTTGTATCAGTACAAAGTTATATATGGTTTGTTAATGCGTCTAAGGTTGAAACATTATAGATTTATAATTTTTTTATAGGGTTTGCCCCTGAAAAATGACAGACTTATCGTAGGGAACAATATTTCCTCTAAGAGTTATGTTGTTATTATTAAAATTGGGATATATTGTTACTGTTGCCTTATTACCATTTCCAAGCATTTGTATATTTACAGTTGCAGATATAGCAACGCCTTGATCTATAAACTTATAGTACACTATTCCCTTTTTATCTGTTTTTAATGATATTTTAGAAGGGATACCTTCCACTGTAAAGCCTCCCAAACCATTTTGTCCAGAAGCATAGTTAGTAAGAGCTAATTGAATTACAGCCTTCTCTTTTTTCATGTAGATAAAATTAGTTGATGCGTTTAAATATTTTGTTACTCCTTTTGGGAAAAATATTTGATCTGCTTCAATAACAAATAAGCTATCTTTTAGTGCTTGCACTCCTTCATTAAACAGAAGTTCTTCTTGAGCAGCAAGAGCTTCTTTTTCTGCTAATCTTGCTGCCTTTTTTTCTTCTTTTGTTTTTATAACACTTTCTTTTTTAGTGCTATTAGTGCTTTCTGTGTTTTGTGCATTACAATTAATGTAAGATGAGATAGATAAAAAAGAGGCTAGAGCTAGAAAATGTAAAAGTTTCATATTAATAAAGAGTATTAGTTATGTTAATTTGTATATGATTTAATTGTATTAGCTAAATTATAAATAAAACAAAAAAACTGCCAAATTGTTCTTTGCCGTTTTAAATTAAATATAAACATTTATATTTAGCTATTTTACTTAAAAAAAAGCAAATATATATTTTTATTTAATTGTTTCTAATTTTATAACATTCTGTTTATTTGTGTATTATGATAAACATTTATTATTATTTTTTTTGTGTAAACTTTTTTCTTTTATTTAAGTTATATAGAGTTTAGTAAATTTATATTTGTGCATTAAACATAAATATAAAGAAATGAAGAGAAGGATTATTTTAATTATTTTAGCTCTTACTATGTCGCTTGGTCTTAGTGCTCAGAGTTTTACATTAGGAACTAATATTTTAGGCTATTTAAATTTTGCTACTATTAATGCAGAACTTTCTTATACTTTTGCAAAAAAATGGAGTTTGCATTTACAAACAAAAGTAAATCCCTTTACCTTTAATAATAATAAAGAAAATCAAATGCAGAATAGGCAAGCCAGTGTTTCGTTTGGAGCTAGATTATGGCCATGGCACACTAATTCTGGGTGGTTTGTAGGGTCTTCATTAGAGGGGGGATACTATAATATAGGTGGAATCGTTGATGCAGAAACAAAACAAGGGTATAAATATGGCTTAAATATGTACTTTGGTTATACTATTATGTTGGCAAAGCATTTAAACTTAGAATTAGGGGCCGGTTTTATAACAGCATATACAAATTATACTACATACTCATGCCCAAAATGTGGAAGAGAGGTATCAAAAGACAAAAAGATAATTGTATCTGCTAATAATATTTTAGCTCAATTGGTATATATTTTTTAAATAACATTATTGTATGAAATCATATTTAATTAAATCTATTTATATAATCTATTCTTTAATATTTTGTTTTTTTCTGCTCTTATCTTGTAGTTCTATGAAAAAGCTTAATAAATTAAAAGAGCATACAACTATGGCTGTTGTTTCATTAACTAACGATAATGGAGAAATGGCATATCCAAATCTACTTGCAAATATAGATACGCTGGGGTCTAGAGCTGTAAAGGCTAGTACTGAGCTACAAGGAGATGTATTATTAATGAATGTTGTAGAAGATACTAAAAGCGGAGAAATGGTAATTTCAGATTACTTAAAAGAAATTGTTATAGAGGCTAAATTTAAAAATATAGCAGAAAGAAATGGTTATGTAGATATTGCTTTTAATATTATTGTTCCAATGTCTATGCAAGATTCAAATTGGCAAATACGTTTTAGTCCTACTTTGTATTATTTAGAAGATTCATTAAAATTAGATAAAATATTAATTACAGGAGAAAAGTATAGAAATGAGCAGTTGAGAGGCTATGAGTTATATGCAAAGTTTTTAAAATCAATAATTAGCGATACATGCGATTTTATTCAATCCTTTTGTTACGAGAGACAACTTAATATTTTTATTGATAGAAATTTAAAGAAAATATCAAAACTAAGGAATTCAAATGAAATTATAGTTAGCACCTATGCTAAAAGCATATTTGGAATAAACGAGAAAAGAGCAATTGAACATTATACTAAGAATTGGCTAGTAAATAAGAATAACAAACGTAAATTAAGTAAAGATTTAATGTATAACAAATATATTAAATCGCCAATTACTAGTGAGGGTATTCGTTTAGATACTGTTATAAGATCTACAAATGGTTCAATAATATATAATTATATTCAAACAATAAGGGTACGCAAGAATTTGAAAAAGGTGCAAATGAGATTAGATGGGAGTATCTTTAAGCAACAATCTAGAATATATATTATGCCTAGAACTAAAGCTCTAACTTTTTATATTAGTTCTATGACATCCCTTGTAGATAATAATCAAAGATTTTTAACTAAAGTTATAGAGCGTAGAGCTAGTGTTAATACATCAGCTTTTGTAGATTTTAAAGCTGGAAAATGGCTTTTAGATGATACTTTGTCTAATAATGAGTATGAAATAGCTAGAATAAAAAGTAATATTATGCAAATAATTGATAATAAAATATTTATAGTAGATTCTATAATTTTGTGTTCTAGTTGCTCTCCAGAGGGGGCTTATAAATTTAATGTAGAGCTTGCAGATAAAAGGGCAAAAAGTTTTGAGCAATATTTTAGCACATTTATAAAAAATAAACAAGATAGTATAAATAAATCTGTGTGGAACATTAATCTTGTAAATGATGGGTCTGTAAATGATGATTCTATTTCTATAGGTTCTCATAGTATAGAGCGCTTGATTAAAACAAAAACTATAGTTGAGAATTGGGATAAACTATATAAATTAATAAAGATAGATTCCAATTTAGTAAATAGAGATGCTTTAATTAAATGCTTTAGTATTGATGACCTAGATCTTAGAGAAAAAGCTTTATCTAAGTGCCAGGATTACTTATATTTAAGACAATTTATATATCCATATTTACGCACCGTATCGTTTAGCTTCTATTTGCATAGAAGAGGAATGATAAAAGATACTATTCATACAACAGTATTAGATACCATTTATAATAGTGGAGTAATGGCTTTAAAAGAATTTGATTATAAAACTGCATTAACTCTATTAAGGCCATATAACGATTATAATACAGCTCTTGCTTATTTGTGTCTCAATTACAATTTGTCGGCAATTAAAGTACTAGAACAATTAAATTCTAATTCTTATACCTCTTATTTATTAGCTGTTGCAAAAACAAGAGTAGGGGATGAAGCAAGTGCAATAGAGTTTTTGCTTAAATCTATAAAACAAGATAAATCTATGAAATTTAGGGCAAATCTAGACCCAGAAATTAAAGCTCTATGTAAAAAATTCAACTTATTGTTGTAGGAATTCACTGTTTTCTTATATAGATAAGTATAATGTGAATTATACATTTGCAAGAGTGGTATTGCATGATGAGTTTGAAAAACAACTAATTCAATTCATTTACAACTATAATAACTATAGAATAAAAATAAGGCTAAATGGAAAAAGCCCGGTAAAGTACCAGGCTTTAATCCAATCAAAAGCTTATAAATTAATATTAAGCATACAACTATTGGTAAATATTAAAACATCTATTTTATTATTAGACATTTGACGGCTTCTTCCAATTGTCTGTCTTTACCGTTTAGTACTTCTGCTGCTGGGTTTAGAACTAAAATATCTGGCTCTAATTCTTGGTTTTCTAAGTAATTGCCATTATTATCCATGCAGCCAACTTGAGGGATTCCAAAAACTAAGCTTTCATCTATTTGCCTTTCCCACCAAACAGCAGTCATAGTACCTGGTACAGGAGCTCCAACTAATTTGCCTACTTTCATATATTTGTATAGCCATGGAGTTCCATGAGCATTACTATAATTGTCTTCGCAAACTAACATACAAGAAGCTTTTGTCCATTTATTATAAGGATCGCTACCAATATACTGTCCACGTGGCATAAAACGTTGATATTCTTTACCTGTTAAAAGGGTAATTATATCATCATGTAGCCATCCTCCTCCATTGTGTCTAGTGTCAATTACTACGGCATCTTTATCTCTATTGCGCCCAAGAAGCTCGCTGTATAAGGTACGGAAGCTAGGGCTATCCATCCCTTTTATATGAATATATCCTATTTTTCCTCCCGACAAAGAGTCTACCTCTTTTCTGTTGTTTTCTATCCACCTTAAATACAAGAGTTCACTCTCTGCTCCTTTGCTTATAGCTTTGATGGCTTGTGTGTAATGTTTGCCCGTTGTTGGGTTATAGATACTTAAGATTACTTTCTTACCACTCTTACCCTCTAGTAGTGGAAAATAATCAATATTAGCTTTAATGTCTATACCATCTATTTTTTCTATGATGCATCCTTTGGTAACATCTGTTTTAATGATATCTAATGGACTCTTTTTAATAATTTCCTTAATTTTTAAGCCATCTAATTTATAATCATTGTCTACAAAAACACCAAGTGAAGCTGTACTTAAAGCATTAGAACTAGGATTATATCTTGCTCCTGTGTGTGAGCCATTAAGTTCTCCTAGCATTTCACTAAGCATTTGTGCAAAATCATAATTATTATTTATGTGTGGGATAAACCTGGCATAGTTATTTTTGTAAGCATTCCAATCTATTCCGTGTATTTTAGGGTCATAAAATTTTTCATGTACTTGTCTCCATGTGTGTTCAAATATATACTCTCTTTCTAGTGGCGTTTTATATGTATACATAAATTCGCAAGGAATATAGCTGGTTTTTCCACTTTCTGTATCTATTTTCCTTAGTCCCATATCTCCACCAATAAATATATTTTTCCCATCACTATCCATTAATAATTCACCAACTCCAGCTCCTTTAACTAAAATTTTTGTACTATTTTCTTTAAAGTCTCTAACCCAAAGGTCCATGCCGCTTTCAAAACTACTTAAATAATATAGCTTATCTCCTTTAGGGCTTAATACAGCATCTGCTAAATTAGATGAATTCCCCGTTAGACGAATTATTCTGTATTCTGCATTTTCCAAATCAAATGTTAGAGCCTTAAAATCTTCTGCTGGTTTTTCTTTTGTGCTTTTCTTTGTTCTATTTTTTTTGTCGGGAAGGGTATTATCTTTATTTTCTTCTTTTTTATCTTTTTCTGATTGCTCAAATAAAGCTAATTCCTCTTTGTTCATTCTAAATTTTTCATAAGCTTCTAAATCAAAGAACATTATGTATATATCATTCTCAGAACCCCAGCTTCCATGACTTCTATATCCTGCTCTATCACTTGTCCATATCA
>CAXYUL010000062.1:0-8718 GCA_964292095.1 uncultured Bacteroidales bacterium
TGTATCATTAGAAGATGATTTAATGCGTTTATTTGGAGCCGAAAGGATAGCAAAAGTTGTTGATAAAATGGGTATGAAGGAAGGGGAGGTACTACAACATTCTATGTTATCAAATTCTATAGAAAGAGCACAAAGGAAGGTAGAGGAAAATAATTTTGGTATAAGAAAGAGATTATTGGAGTATGATGATGTTATGAACTCTCAAAGAGAGGTTATTTATAATAGACGTAAGAATGCTTTATATGGAGAGAGAATAGAAGTAGATTTAAAGAATATGATTTCTGATTATGCAGAAATATTAGCTAGCAGTAGAGATAATTTTAGTTTTGACGATTTTAGTATTGAACTTATGCGTCAGCTTTCTATTGAGCCAAACTTTGATGCTGCATTTTATAAACAAGCATCAGTAGAAGAATTAGCTGATAAATTAAGTTCTTCTATTAGAGAGGTAATATCTAGAAAAATAGATATTATGATTAAGCAAGCATGGCCTATAATAGAACAAGTATATACTACTCAAGGTGCAAGTTATGAGAATATTGCAATTCCTGTTTCGGATGGACATAAAATATTACAACTTGTAATAAACTTAAAGAAGAGCTATGAGAATAATGGAAAAGAGTTAGCTAGAGCAATGGAGAAGAATATAACTCTTATTATGATTGATGAGTATTGGAAAGAGCACTTAAGAGATATGGACGATTTAAAACAATCGGTTCAAAATGCTTCTTATGAGCAAAAAGATCCTCTATTGATTTATAAATTTGAGAGTTTTAATTTATTTAAAGGTGTTTTAGAGAAAATTAGTAGGGATGTTCTAGCCTTTTTAGTTAGAGCTCAAATTCCTTTACGTCAAAATAATCAAGAAATACCTGTTAGACAAGAACAAACTCGTAAAAGGACTGATTTAAGTAATATGAGAATAGGCAGGAGTGATGCAGTAGCAAATTCTGGCGAGCCAAAATCTAATGCCCCTGTGCATGTAGAAAAGAAGGTTGGCAGAAATGATCCTTGCCCATGTGGAAGCGGAAAGAAATTTAAAAATTGTCATGGTAAAAACGTGGAATAAATTATAGATTAATTATTAAATAATATAAAAAACTAAATATAATGGAAAGCATATTTGATGTAGTGGTAATTGGAGCTGGACCAGGGGGATATGTGGCAGCAATTAGAGCTGCACAATTAGGATTTAACACAGCAGTTATAGAAAGGGCAGATTTGGGTGGCGTTTGTCTAAATTGGGGCTGTATTCCTACAAAGGCACTTTTAAAGAGTGCCCAAGTATATAATTATACTAAGCATTTATCTGATTATGGCGTTGAACTTTCTTTATCAGATAGAGAATTGTCTTCAGAAGAAGCAATTGTTTCTAAGCCTAATATACAAAAAATTGTAGAACGTGAGAGAGGTGTATCTGCTGCAATGAGTAAGGGTATAGAATATCTTTTTAAGAAAAACAAAATAACAGTTATTAAGGGCGATGCTAAATTCTTATCTAAAGATTCTTTAGAAGTTAGAGCAGAAGATGCCACAAAAAGTATAATAAATTCTAAACACATTATTATAGCAACAGGTTCTAGACCTAATGCTTTAAGTTTTGCCCCTATAGATGGTAAAAATATTATTTCTTATAGAGAGGCTTTGGTGCCTAGCTCATTACCTAAGAGCATTGCTATTATAGGTTCTGGTGCTATTGGAAGCGAATTTGCTTTTTTCTATCATTCTATGGGAGTTGAGGTGCATCTAATTGAGTTTATGGATCAAATTGTTCCTTTAGAAGACGAAGAAGTTGCAGCACAACTTAGTAGGAGCTTTAGAAAAATGGGAATAAAAGTAATGGTTTCGTCGGGAGTAAAATCTATAGACATTATAGAAGATGGAAGATGTAAACTATTAATTGGAACTAAAAAAGGAGATGTTGAGCTAGAGGTTGCAAGAGTTTTATCTGCTGTTGGTGTTATTCCAAATACTCAAGGTATTGGATTAGAGGAGCTTGGAGTTGAGCTAAATAGAGGGAAAATTCTAGTTGATAATTTCTTTAAAACAAATATAGATGGTATTTATGCAATTGGTGATGTTATTGCTACTCCTGCTTTAGCCCATGTTGCCTCGGCTGAGGGTATTGCTTGTGTAGAGAAAATTGCAGGACTAAATCCAGCGCCAATTGATTATACTAATATTCCTGGAGCTACTTATACAAATCCAGAGATAGCGTCAGTAGGTCTTACAGAAAAAAAGGTTAGGGAAGCTGGTATAGAGTATAAAGTGGGTAAATTTCCATTTACTGCTTCTGGAAAGGCAACTACAGCTGGAGAAAAGGACGGTTTTGTTAAATTGATTATTGATTCTAAGACAGATAAGATACTTGGAGCCCATTTAATTGGTGCAAATGTAACAGAGATGCTCTCTGGAATAGTTTTGGCAAGAAATTTGGGAGCAACTGCAAAGGACATCATTAAAACTATTCACCCTCATCCAACAATGAGCGAGGCAATAATGGAGGCTGCAGCCGCTGCGCATGGAGAGGTAATTCATATCTAAGAGTTATTATGGCAAAAAACGAAACAGTACCACAAATTAATGAAGTGAGTAGAATATCACTTTGTACAGAAATAAAAGGAAGTCTTATATCTCAATCTGATATAAGAATAGATGGAACATTTGAAGGGGATCTTATTACCAGTGGAAAATTGGTTCTAGGAGAAAATGCAACTATACGTGGAAATATTATGTGTCAAAGTGCAGATATTTGGGGAAAGATAGTAGGTGAGTTTAACGTTGGAGATACAACATCGTTTAAGAGTAGTGCATCCTTTACTGGTAATTTAAAAACTGTTAGAATTAGTATAGAGATTGGTGCTGTTTTTAATGGTAATTGTCAGATTATAGATGAGGCTATGTTTAAAAGTATGTCGGCAGAGTATTTTAGATAGAAATTTTGTTAATATTATATAAGAGGGTAACTAAACGCAGAAAAGTTAGTTATCCTCTTTTTTTTGCTCTATGATGAAGAAAGTCTTTGGACTTATAAAAAATGAATTTTAAGTACAACTGATTTAATATATCAACTACTATAATAATGATAGAATTAAACTAAGCCTAAACGGAGAAAGCCCAATTAACCGCCTAGAGTTATTCTAAGTATGACTTCTTAATTAATATTAATAGTCTAACTTTTTGTGTCAGCACTTTTTTAGGTACCACCTTATTTATTTATGTAATTGCTGACTTATTGTTTTATATAATTCTTCTCTGTTTAGTGGCTTGGTAATAAATGCACTACATCCAGCATTTAGAGCTTCATCTTTGTCTGCTCCGTAGGCATTTGCTGTTACGGCAATAATTGGGATAGAAGGATTAAATTTTCGTATTTGAGATGTCGCATCTAAACCATTTAAGATAGGCATTTGAATATCCATTAAAATTATATCGTATGTTTTATTTTGTGTTTCTATAACAGCATCAGCTCCGTTTGTTACATGATATATATTAAATCCTTTTAGTATGTGCTTTAGAAGTAAAAAGTTACTTTCATTATCTTCGGCTACTAGAACTCTAACATTATTTGTGTCGGGAAGCAAAGTTGGATTTACTGTTTCTAAAGTTTCTTGTGTAGATTGGTTTAATATAGGATTGATCTTAATTTTACACGGCTTCCACGCCCAAAAAGTAGAACCTATACCCTCTTTAGACTCAAAACCTACTTTGCCTCCATCTGTTTCTGTGAGGGCCTTACATACTGATAAACCGAGTCCTGTCCCTTGGGCGAATTCGTCAACTTTCTGAAATCTGTGGAATACTTTAGAGTGCTTATTTTGTGGAATTCCAATTCCTGTGTCTGTAACATAAAATTTTAGTCCTCTATTTTCTAATATATATCCCAATTTTATTGTTCCACTTGGGGTGTATTTTATTGCATTGGTTACGTAGTTTGAGAGAACTTGTGCTAAGCGATTTTTATCATATTTAACAATGCAACTAGAGTATTTACTCTCTAAGATAAAATCTAAACCCTTTTCTATACATTTTTGCTTGTAAGTATTTGCTAGGTTATTTAGATAGGGGATAAGATCAAAAACTTCTTTCTTAAAATCTATCATTCCTGCTTCTACTTTAGATAAATCTAGAATATCACTTATTAGGTGTAGCAGAAGTTGACTATTTGTGGATATTAGCTTATTATATTCTTCTTTATTATGTTTATCTTCTTCTGTCATTAATAGCTCGGAGAAACCTACAATAGCATTTAATGGTGTACGAATCTCGTGGCTCATATTAGCAAGAAATGCCGATTTTAACTTGTCTGATTGTTCTGCTTTTTCTTTTGCGTATTCTAGTTCTATTCTATTTTCTTCTCTTTCTGTTATATCTTTTACAAGTCCAATAATAAATCTATGTCCATTTGTGGTATTTATTACTTTATTATTAATTTCAAAATATCTAGTAGAATTTAAATCAGTTTGTATTTTTACCTGTTTGTTTATAAGTTCGCCAGAAAAGTTATTCACTGTTTCTAAATCTTGATTTCGTATTTTATCAGCACTGTGCTTGTCAAATAATTCATAATCTGTTTTTCCTATAAAGTTGATATTATCTACTTTGCTTATTTGTTTTAAAATATCGTTTGCAATAACGTATTTATAATCATTATCAATGTCTTTAACAAATAAGCTTAGTGGTATTTGTTGCATAAAGCTATTAAGAAGAGTGTTAGTCTTGTCTAAATCTTCGTTTAAAATTGCTAATTTTGTATTGTCTTTAATAAAGCCTAAGTACCTAATTATATTGGCATTTTTATCTACACTAATTGGGAAACCTCCTATAGTTGTATATATCCATTGATCTTGTTTTGCCAATCTATATCTTAAATCAAAGCTAAAACTTTCATTTTTTTGATTAGATATAATATTCCATGCCTTTTCTACATTAGAGGTATCGTCTTTGTGAACAATATTTGTAAATATTTTTAGCGATTCTATTCCTTTTTTTAACTTTTCTTCTTTATAATTAATAGTGAGTGTTTCTGTATCACAACAATATTCCCATGTTTTTAAACCGCTGGCATCAATTACCATATCACTTTTAAACTTATACTCTTTTAATACTCTTTGTTTGTTTACAGATTCTGTAACGTCTAGTGCAATTCCTATTAAAAGAGTTTTACCGTCGTAGGTTTTAAGTTTGGCTTTTGTTGTATGCCATACAATTTCTTTACCTTGCCAATGAACATGTTCTATAAATGAGTATTCACTTATACTGTTTATGGCTCTAATATCATCTTGCCTAAATTTTTTAGCTTCTTTGTTGTTAAATATTTCAAAATCTGTTTTGCCAATAATTTCTTGTGGACTTTTTTTGCTATAGTCGCAGAATAGTTTATTAGCAACAATATATTTAAAATCGTCCTCTATGTCCTTGATAAACATTACACATGGAGTTTGATTTAGAATAGATTCTAGCATTAAGCGCTGGTTGTTAATCTCATTCTCTTTTATATATTTATCTGTTATGTCTCGCTCGGTTCCAGTAATTATCTTTTTGCCATTAGAATTGTGTCTAATACCCATATATATCTCATAGTACCTATAGTTGTCTGTACCAGGCTCTTTGCTTCTAAAAATACACTCTGCATAATTCTTATTACCGTTGGATATGTCGTTAATTAGACTCATAAAAACTGGAATATCATCTTTATGCATTATGATGTCTATATCTTTTAGTAGAGGCCATTTACTGGATAGTGGATTACCAATTATTGTAGAGAAAGACTGAGATTCTATATCGTATTTCCATGTAGAAATGGAGCCTGCATTTAGAGCCATTTGCAAATCTCGCTGGCTATCGCTAAGTAAAATTGAGTTAGTATAGGTTTCGGTTATATCTTCGCAAATAAGAAGGTAGCCACTTATATTATCATTTTTATCTCTTAGAATAACAGATTTTAATAATAACCATTTAAAGCAGTTATAACTATCGTCAGATATATTGGTTTCTATAGGTTCTGGTAAGTAGTATTTAGATTTGGCTTCGTAATCTCGTCCTTCTTCTAGGGCGAGAATGAGTTCTTGTGGCAAGTATGGGTTATCAAAAATTGATGAGCCTATGATATTTTTATCGCTATTAATTTCATAGATATCCATATTGCGTTTATTCATTGTAATAAGATTCCCTTTGGCCCCATATAGTTCTATACCAACGGGTAAATGTTTATAAATATTATCTAAAAGATTAAATTGATCTTCTATGAGAATCTCAGTTTGCTTTCTTTTTGTAATATCTATAATAGTTGTAACTATGTAGTAACTATTATCATAAGTAGATATCTTCTTTTTAGTGGTAAATAGATATTTAATTATTTCGTTGTTATTATTCCTAAAATTGCTCTCGTAATTATACGCTTGGTTAGATCTAAGTGTAAGCTCGTCTGCAAGGTCGTCTGCTTCTTGGTCCCAGTATCTAGATTGTAGAACATCTTTATTTTGGTATATTTCTTTACAAATGTCATTAAAAAGTATGTATTCTTTATTGCCATTTGATCTAAATTTTCTCATAATAACACCAGCAGAAATGTTATTCATTGTTAGGTCTATTATGTAATTGGCAAATTGTTCTCTGGCTCCAATAATAATTTTTTCATCTACATTTAGAACATTAACATATAATAAATTATTACTGCCGTGCTCTATATAACATATTGAGTATGTAGTACTGTTGTCTTTATGTGTTGTAAGATATTCAAAATATATATCTGTGCCTTCGTTATGCGCTTTTTTTACGTTATTAACAATAATTTGGGCTTGTTCTTTGTTTATATCTTCTGTTATTTCTACAAGCTCATCAATTGATACTCCAATTAGATTATCCTTTTGATGCAGCAAAAATAAATTTTGCTGAGGATTGATAATTTTTACAATTCTTAAGTTATTATCGTAAACAAATACCATTTTTGTGTTGGATTTGTTTATATCATTTTTGTCTTTGTGATTTGTTTTACAGTTAGTATCAATATTATCCATAATGTACTATTAGTTCTATAGGTAATCGTTAAAATATAAAGTTACTTTATTCATAAGGTGAACTCTGTCTTTTCCAATAACATTGTGCTGAGCATTAGGGTAGGGGAAGTAATCAACTTGAACATTGTTAGAGATACATGCTTTTAAGAAACTAAGGCTATGTTGCCATAGTACTACATTATCAACTGCTCCTTGACAAATAAGAAGTTTCCCTTTTAAGTCTTTTGCTTTATTTATTAAACTAGTTTTTTTGTAGCCTTGAGCATTAGTATGTGGGCTTCCCATGTAGCGCTCTCCGTACATAGTTTCGTACCAGCACCAGTCTATTACAGGACCACCAGCAACCGCAACTTTAAATATGTCGGGAAAATTAGTAATTAAAGAAATAGTCATAAACCCACCATAGCTCCATCCGTGAATTCCTATTCTGTCTTTATCTACATAGCTTAGAGATTGTAGCATTTTTACACCTTCCATTTGGTCTGCCATTTCTGCCTGACCACATTGCCCGTATATTGCTTTTTCAAAATTTGCTCCTCTGTTAGAAGTTCCTCTATTATCTTGAACATAAACCACATAGCCTCTTTGTGCCATATACATCTCCCAGCGTCTCATTTCACCAAGCCATGTGTTTTTAACTAATTGAGAGTGAGGGCCTCCATATACATAAATAATTGTTGGATACTTTTTGTTAGGATTAAAGTTTGCCGGTTTTATTAATCTATAATAGTTATCAAATTTGCCGTCTGCACTCTTAATAGTACCAAGTATTATTTCTCCGTAGTTAAAATCTTTAGTTGGATCTGGGCTAGTAAGCAGGTTTTTGTTTAGTTTTAAATTGCTAGAGCGTAGAGCAATAACATTTGCAACATTTAATGAGCTATATGTATCTAAAAAGTAGCTGCAATCTTTACTTAATTGTATATTATGCCAAGCTTTTTCTGGTGTAAGAAGTTTAACTTTCTTTTTATTTAAATCTAGTTCAAATAGGTGGTTTTCAATTGGGGAGAGCTCTGCACTAGTGTAATACAAGTATTTATCGTTGAGTCCAACTAGTTCTACATCTGCATCAACGCAAGTTAATCGTTCTATATTACCATCGCTTGAACATAGGTATAAATTTTTATAGCCGTCTCTATTATCTGTTCTATATATAAATTTTAGGATTTTAGTATCTCTATCATTTTTAATAAATACTAATTTATTTTGAGGTTCTATAAATTTATCATTCTTTTCCTCTAGTATGGTTTTTACATATTCTCCATTTATTGCAGAATACATATTTAATTTCATGTGCTTTTGTTCTCTATTTAGTACTTGAACAAAAATATAGTTTTCGCATGGGCTCCAAGTAATATTTGTAAGATATCTCTCTTTATCAAAATCGTTTACATTTAAAAATACTGTTTTTTTAGTGTTAATATCGTAGATACCTAATTTAATTATTTCTGAACTTAAGCCTGCCATTGGATATTTTATTTCCATTAGCTCACCTACTCTAGAATTAATATTTAGAAGAGGAAAGCTAGCAACATTAGACTCGTCTTTTTTATAAAAAGCTAATTTTGTTCCGCACTCAGACCAAAATATACCTCCATCTATTCCAAATTCATTGCGGCTAACAGATTGACCGTTAACAATATTACTATTAGAGTCTGATGTTATTGCTATTTCTTCTCCTTTATTATTGCAATAATAT
>CAXYUL010000063.1:0-8631 GCA_964292095.1 uncultured Bacteroidales bacterium
CATAAGCATAAGCATCTTTAAACTTTATATATCTACAATTAGGTATAGATATTTGTGTTATATGTTTAGCTGTATTAACATCCATAACTTCAACAAAATGCGAACAATTAATAACAGCATAAAGCTTATCGCCATAAATCTGTAAATCGTTACCCACATCGCCAAGTTCCTTAACTACACCAGGATTACGCTCTGCAAATATATTTTTAGTGTATACTCCCGATTCATAATCATAGTAATCTAGTGTAGATTTATTACTCCCCATATTCCCCTCATTAAGTAAAAAAAATCCCTTAATTTCTCTCAAAGTATCTCCCTTAGACACCTCTGTTTCTGTAGAAGGAATTATCTGCTCCTCCTTTCTGCAAAAGCAAAAAATAATTAAAGATAAAAAGCCTAGTAATAGTTTGTGTTTCATAAAATTATATTAATTTTTAGTTTAAAATTTGTTCCTGGCATTGGATAGCATTGTACCACCTCATACTGCTGATTTAATAAATTATTAACTTCTGCTGTAGCTCTAATTTCTAGCTTGCTCAATTCAAAGATTTTTGAAAAAGAAATATCATGTGTATACCACGGTTGAGCCTCATTCTCCCTAATATTAGCAACAGCCTCATACCTCCTTCCAGTATATATATAGCTATAATTAAACGACCATTTCTTATAAGATGTAGCAAGTATTACACTTCCACTATGCCAGGGAATATATGGAATCTGCCCTCCATACCAATCACTCTTTTTATCTGTAAAGTCTTGCGCTTTTTGATAAGTATAACTTAAGCGAGGCGATACATTAAACTCAGCTATATTTATACTACATTGCACAGACATATCAACACCCCTAATCTCTACATAGCCCAAATTAAGCATAGTCCACCTAAACTGATTAGACGTTGGCATAGCAATAATTTTATCTTCAATCTGATTAAAATAAGCATCTAACTGAAACTCTAAAGCATTAAAAACCTTTCTATCATAATGTTTAGAATACGTAAAGCCCAAGTTATACTGTGTAGTATATTCTGGCTTTAAATCTTTATTTCCTATAAATGTATAATAAAGGTCGTTAAAAGTAGGCATCCTAAACACCCTCTTATAAAAAGCCCTTAAATTAAAACTAGGAGAATTAAACACTTGCCACGACACAAGAAAAGAAGGCGTAAAAACGCTCTTAGCTTCTGCTTGTGCCCCCTCTATCCTTGTTCTCTCCTTAATAAAAGTATGTAACAAACTAGCCTGCATTTTAAAACGCTTAAAATCTATAGAACTAGCCAATGCCGAATACAAAGAAAAACGTTTAGGGTATACAAAATCCACCAAATCTGCATCTAAAGTATTAAATTGCAAGTCATTAGACAAAGAACTTGTCCACCACCTATTAATTACAAACAAATTAGAAACAGACAAATAAGATTCATGTTGCTTATACCTATTATTCACATACATTGTACTAACATCAACTCTAGGATCAGACAAATAATGAAGATAATCATAGGCATATTTAGCATTTAACATTAAGCTATACCACTTTACAAAATCCTTATTAACAGTCCCTTGCACAAAGAAATTATTATCCCACTGCCTATCTTGATGCTTAAACTTTCCTGGTTCCTCTCTCACAGAAGCACCTGGATAGCCTCTCTCCGAATTATAAAAATACGCTTTAGCTTTCCACTCACCTCCACTAATCTTTCCAAAAAGGGCAGCCTCTGCCCTAAACATCCTCACATCCCCATTCTTTCTAAGTTCAGTGGTATCATAAGCCTCTTTTTTAGAATAAGAAAACTTGTACTCCCCAGAAGTATATAAAAATTCTGAACTTAAACTTCCCGACAATTTATCACTCAATTTCTGCTCCCAAAGAATTGATGGATTTATGGTTTTAAAAGACCCACCCTTAAGGCCAATATTTAAATTATGCTTTTTAGCTTTAAATTTAGGTTTACTGGCCACAATATAAATAGAACTGGCTGATGCATAATCTTTTGCACTCTGAAATATAGAACTCTTTTGCCCATTATACATAGATATAGACTCTACATTATCTAAAGAAAACCTTCCTAAATCAACAACTCCATTTTGGGCATTTCCTAGCTCAAGTCCATCATAAAAAATGCCCACGTGATGGCTCCCCATACTCCTAACATTAACAGTCTTTAAACCACCTATACCACCATAATCCTTAACCTGAACCCCAGAAAAATATCTAATAGCATCTGCCACTGAATACACACTAAGCTTTTCTAAATCCTTACCATCCAAAACTTGCACAGGAATAATTTCCTTTTTTATTTTACTAGCAGTTACAGTAACAGAACTCAAAGTAAACACAGTATCTTGCAGTCCCTTCTGAGCCTTTCTATCCTGTGCAAAAGAACTACTTACCAAAAGTATAAATAGCACTAAAGAAAACAAAAGTTTTAGCTGTTTATAAACAACAATCATTTAATTTTAATTTAAGTTAATAAAAAACGCATCCCAACAAGGACGCGCTATCTATAAACTCAAAACTAATTCTGCAATAATTTCTACGTAAAGAAACAGTTTATTTTTATGGAATGATAATATAAAACTCCACAACATTGTACATTATCAAATAATGTACAATCACTACCCCCAAAAAAACTTATGCTAAAATTGCTTTGATTTTTACCCATGGTCCTGCAGGTTACAAATCTAAAATTGAGGCAGGTCTTCTGACTTGTTCTTTTATTGCGCCTTCCCAGCTTACGCCAGTGGCAAAGAATGCAATAAAACAGACTCTTAACGAGTAGAACTTACAGAAGCAGGTACTGTTCTGGATTTTCACCAGATTCCCTTTTAACCCCTAGTACGCACGCACTTTGGAGAACCTTCAACACCGCAAAGGTATTATTTATTATTTATAAAGCAAAAAAATATAATTATTTAATATCCAGCCTTGGCAAAAATACAGCAACTACACCTAGTAAAGGAAAATAAGCAGAAACATCAAAAACCCTAGCAATTCCATAATGCTCAGCATATCCACCCCAAAAAGCAGCAGCTATTCCAGCAATTCCAAAAGAAAAACCAAAAAACAAACCAGATATCATACCTATTCTATTTGGAAGCAATTCTTGAGCATATAAAATTATAGCAGGAAAAGCAGATGAAAGCATAAATCCAACTAAAAAGCTTAAAATAATAGACATAGTTAAACCTGCATAAGGCATAGCCAAACTAAAAGGAGCTGTTCCTAAAATAGATACCCATATAACATACTTTCTACCTATCTTATCACCTATTGGGCCACCCAGCATTGTACCCAAAGCCGTAGCAAACAAAAATACAAAAAGCGCACACTGAGAATCCTGAACACTAAGTCCAAACTTTTCTATCAAATAAAAAGTATAAAAGCTAGTAATACTAGACATATAAATATACTTAGAAAAAATTAACACAAGCAAAACACCTATAACAAAATAAGTCTTTCTATCAGACAGAGGTCTAGGTATCCAATCGGGATCTCCCTTATTTACCTTCTTCTTATGCACGCAAGAATTATTTAACAAACCCTCCTCTAACAAACGTTTTTTATACCACTTAGCTATAAAAATACTAGATAAAACCCCACCAAAAGCAAGAAGAGCAACAATTGCAGTATTTTCTCTTCCGTACGGGGCAATAACTAATGCAGCTAAAAGCGGTCCTAATGACCCCCCAAAATTTCCTCCAACCTGAAAAATAGACTGAGCCAAACCTCTTCTTCCTCCCGACGCCAAAGATGTTAATCTAGAAGCCTCGGGATGAATAATAGCAGAACCCAAACCTATAAAAAAAACAGACACTAAAATTAAAGTAATAGTATTTGCATAAGCCAATATAACAAGGCCAGCAAAAGTGCAAAAAGCAGCAATAGTAATAAACCAAGGATTAGGCTTATTATCTAAATACCAACCAATCAAAGGCTGAAAAACCGAAGACACCAATTGATAAATAAAAGTAATAACCCCAATCTGAATAAAATTAAGAGCTAAATCGCTCTTAATCATTGGGTAAAGTGAACTTAAAACAGCCTGCAAAGCATCATTACAACAATGGCAAATGCTAAGTGCCACTAGTACTCCCATTGCTAAATTATTAACCTTAGTGGCATGTATAGGCTCTAGCTTATCCATTCTACTATCTTTTTCTATATCTACTTTTTTCATCAAATTCTATTTACCCATTTTATAAAATTGGATCACCCAACTCTCTCCAACCCACCCTTATATTAAATCTAGCCAAGTTAGCAAGTAAAACATCTTTAGTAGAACTAGCATCATCGGCTAAGCCAGGTTTTCCAGAATACAACTGGTACTTTTCTCTAACCGAAGACTCTGTTAAATTAGGCATAATTACGTTTCCTCCCGACAAAAGTCCCATTTCTCTACCCAAAGGATCTAATACCTGCAAAGCAGTTGTAGAAGCAATATTTATATGTGGCAACAAATGCCTCAAAAGAGCAACCATCTTTAAAGAAAGTAATAATTTACTCTTATCATCAATATCATTTTGTTCATCAACAATAGCAGCAAGAGGTGTACTAGGATGTTTTATATAAGGGCCCATTCCAACCATAGACACCTCCATCTTTTTTAAAAACAAAAGATCATTAGCCAAATTTTCTACTGTTTGGCCTGGTAAACCTATCATTATACCAGAACCCGCAAAATATCCTAACTGCTTAAGATTCTCTAAAGCAGTTATTCTTTTACTGTAAGAATGCAAGCCATCATTTGGATGAATTTTTTCATAAAGCTCTCTATCTGAAGACTCTATTCTAAGCAAATACCTATGAGCTCCTGCATTAAACCATTCTTTATAAACCTCTCTATCCTGCTCTCCTAAAGAAAGAGTAATACCTAGCCCCATAGCTTTTATTTGAGTTACCAACCTTGTTACCTTCTCTATAAATGCAGAATCGGAGCGCTCACCTGCCTGCAGAACAATAGAGCCATAAGCTGCATCATAAGCAAACTTAGCTTCCTTTAAGACAATATCATCCTCTAGCTGGTATCTATCTACTAATTTATTATCACACCTTATTCCACAGTATAAACAATTCTTCTTACAAATATTGCTAAGCTCAATAAGCCCTCTAAAATACACTTTATCACCTCTATACTCTCTCTTTAACCTTAGCGCATTAGAAAATAAACTTTCTAACTTTAAATTTTTAAAAGATAAACCGGCCAAATTAAAGCCATTAAAATCATTAGCACTACCCAACTGTAACCAATCTACTATCTCTTGTTTTTGCATTTTATTTATTATTGTTTAAGCAAGCCACCGACCTACTAAAAATTCCATTTACATACGCTATAACCATCCCATAATTACTAATAGGAATATTAGCATCTAGTAAATCTTTTATTCTATTTGCCAATTGTTTTTGTGTAATCATACAAGCTCCGCACTGGATAGCCATTGCAAAATCACCATCTAAAGGAATAGCATCTAAAGAAGACACATAAGTAAAATTTAGTTCTTTACCTGTAAAATTACGTAACATAGCAGGAATCTTAACCCTACCTATATCTTCGCATGTTGTTCTATGAGAACAAGACTCCAAAACAAGAATATTATCCCCATTTTTTAAAGACTCAATCACCTCAACCCCCTTAATATAATTATCAAATGGGCCTTTTGCTCGCGAAAGTAAAATACTAAAACTAGTAAGGGGAAAATCTTTGGGTATAATTTCTGCTACTTCTTTAAAAGCCTGACTATCTGTAACTACCAGTTTCACATCTTTTAAAGAAAACGCTTTTAACTGATCAACTTGCATAACATTAGCAACACCTCCCCTATCTAAAATATCTCTTATTGCTAACACTTGAGGTAAAATAAGTCTTTTTGCAGGTGCAGCAGAATCTATAGGACAAACTAAAACAATATTATCGCCCTCATTAACCAGACCTTGCATAATTGATTTCTCTACAGAATTAAACTGCTCTACTATTTTCTTTAAAAGTAAATTTACAGCCATAGCCTGCTTATCCTCATCTAACATAGAACAAGAGAACTCAATTGCATCTATATTATATTTTAATTTAAGCTTCTTTGCCAAGTTTAAATCTAAACCTATAATATCTGACTGATTATGAACCAACAAAAACGGAACATCATATTTATTAAACTCTTTTATTAAATCTTGCTCATTTTTGCCAAAATTATTTGCAGCAAAAAGCAATATAGCAAAATCCACCTCTTTAATAATTTGTTTAGATTTATTTACCCTCTTTTGGCCTAATTCCCCCACGTCATCTATTCCTGCTGTATCTATTAGAGTACATGCACCTAAGCCATTAATTTCTAATCTCTTACGCGCAGGATCTGCCGTTATTCCAGCAAACGAAGACACTATAGCAAATTCTTGACCCAAAACTGTATTAATGAGAGAACTCTTTCCCACATTTCTTTTTCCAAAAATTCCAATCACCATAGCCTTATTTCTTTAAATATTGTATTAAGTAAAATATATTCTAGCAATAGCCATAATAAATTAAAGCAAGCTAAAGTCAGTTTGCAAAAGTACACAAGTTTTTATTATTTTTGCAGGAAAAATGCAATTTACAAGAATTTCAAACACCCTAGATCCACTTTTTGATGAATGTTGGGATATCTACCAATCTAGTTTTCCATTAAACGAAAGAAGAGCACTAGATGAACAACACAAAATAATGAATAATGATAATTTTATATGCTTAGCTATAAAAGAATCTAACAATTCCATAATTAGTATACTATGGTATTGGAAATTTAAAACTTGTATATACGGAGAGCACCTAGCTTTTAGAAAAGACATACAAGGAAAAGGTTTTGGAAAACTTGCTCTAGACTATCTAAAAGAACAAGCCACAAAAAATAATTTAGCAATTATTTTAGAAATAGAAATTCCCAATCAAAACGACAAAAACACAATTAGAAGAGAAAATTTTTATCTCAGAGAAGATATCAAACCAACATCTCACAAACATAGTCAGCCTCCATACCACAAGCAAGACCCTGACACTCCTATGAAAATAATGAGTTGGCCCCACCCTATTACTAGCAACGAATATCAAGCTTTTTATGAGCAACAAGTGCAAATAATGCCAAAATTTAACATCTAATTTATATAAATCTCAAAAATATTAAGTAAACGCTCATTTTTATATAAAAAATAGTATAATTGATTAATTTTTAATACCTTTGCCGCCCATATAAAATCATAGATGATAAACACATTTGACGAGTTGGGTTTGCCCAACAACATTATTGAGGCCATATCCGAATTAGGATTTGAGAAGCCCACACCGGTTCAACAGACCATTATTCCACTTCTTCTTAGAAACAAACAACAAAACAACAAAGCAGAAAGCATTGAGAATCAAAACTTAGAGACATCTTCTATAGAAATAGAAGAAGAGGCTACAGATTCTCTTGGAGATAATACTAATGGCAATACAGAACCATTTTACGCCAAATTTATAGGCGAAGAAAATACGCAAGATGCCACAGTAAAAGGCAAGAAAAGTAAAAGCAAAAAAGCTACAATAGACTCAGATATAGTTTGTTTAGCTCAAACAGGCACAGGTAAAACTGCTGCTTTTGGCCTTCCAACGCTTAGCGATTTGGATATGAACAATTATGAGATTCAAGCCCTAGTTCTAGCTCCAACAAGAGAACTATGCCGCCAGATTACTCAAGATTTAAAAAACTATGCAAAATACATAAAAGACTTTACAGTTGTAGATGTATATGGTGGAGCAGGAATAGACATGCAGATTAAAGCGCTTAAACGCGATCCGCAAATTGTTGTAGCAACCCCAGGCCGTTTATTAGATCTATTACACAGAAAAGCCCTAAGTCTAAACCACATAAGAACATTAATCCTAGACGAGGCTGATGAAATGCTAAATATGGGATTCAAAGATGACCTTGATGCAATCTTAGAAACCACACCTAGTAACAAACAAATTCTACTATTTTCTGCAACACTTCCACTAGAGGTAGAAAAGATTGCAAAAAATTACATGAGCAATGCTCAGATAATAACAGTAGGAGAACGTAATAAAGGAGCTGATAACGTAAAACACTATTACTTTACAGTTCACGAGAAAGATAGATATTTAGCCCTTAAAAGAATAGCCGACTACTATCCAGATATTTACGGTATAATTTTTTGCCGCACAAGAAGAGAAACAGGCGAGATAGCAAGTGCCCTAATTAAAGACGGCTACAACGCAGACGCTTTGCATGGTGATTTATCTCAACAACAAAGAGATATAGTTATGAATAGGTTTAAAAACAAAACACTTAGTTTACTAGTAGCAACAGACGTAGCAGCTAGAGGAATAGATGTTAACAACCTAACTCATGTTATTAACTATAATCTTCCCGACGAAGTTGAGCAATACACTCACAGAAGCGGAAGGACAGGACGTGCAGACAAAAGTGGAAAATCTATCGTAATAATCAACTCTAAGGAACAACACAAAATTAAGAGGATAGAGAAAATGATAGGTAAGAGTTTTGCTAAAGCAAAAGTTCCTACAGGCAAAGAAGTATGTTCTAAGCAAATGCTTTCTCTAATTGAACAAATAGAAGGAGTAGAAGTAAAAAAAGACATAGAGCAATACC
>CAXYUL010000064.1:0-8629 GCA_964292095.1 uncultured Bacteroidales bacterium
TTTTGATACCTAAAATCAAAAAACAAGTTGTATACCTCATACTATCAGTGAGTTATACAACTATTTTTTTATGTTCATCTGTGGGTCATAAATTATTATTACATTTGCATAGTTTAATAGTAAATCAAATATTATGAGAAAGATAGCTGTTCCTACAAGAGATAATGTTGTAGATGATCATTTTGGACATTGTGCATATTATACAATTTTTACAATTGATAATGATAATAACGTAATTAATAAAGAAACACTTCCCTCTCCACAAGGATGTGGCTGTAAGTCTAATATAGCTCCAATTTTACACACTATGGGCGTTGAATTAATGTTAGCTGGAAATATGGGCGAGGGTGCAAAAAACGTATTAGCTAATAATAATATTTCTGTTGTAAGAGGTTGTAGTGGAGATGTAGAAGAATTAGTAAAAAACTATTTAGCTGGTATGGTTAAGGATAATGGCGAGTTATGTCATAGCCACGAGTGTCATTAAAAGCTTTCTGCTATTGCATCTGCGGTTTTATTGCCTTTTTCTTTAGCTAAATCTGCTGGACTACCACAAAAGCAGATTTGGCCTCCATCGTTACCTCCACCAGGACCAAGGTCAATTACCCAGTCGCATGCTTTTATTATATCGGTGTTGTGCTCTACTACTACAATGCTATGACCTTTGTCAACTAGGGCATTAAACGCTCTTAATAATTTTTCTATATCGTGAAAATGTAGTCCAGTTGTGGGCTCATCAAAGATAAATAGGATAGAGTTAGTTTTACCAATCTTAACTTTATTGTCGCTACTTAGGAATTGTGCTAATTTTATCCTTTGACTTTCTCCTCCGCTGAGTGTACTACTACTTTGCCCAAGTTTTACGTAGGCTAGGCCAACGTCGTCTAGTACTTTAAGCCTTTGAGCAACTTTTTTTGCAGAGTTTTCTTTTTGTGAGCTAAAAAAAGTTATGGCTTCTTCTACGCTCATATTTAAAATATCGTTTATGTTTTTACCTTGATATTTTACTTCTAAAATATCTGGCTTAAATCGTTTGCCACCACATTCCTCACATACCATTTTAACATCGGCCATAAATTGCATTGGTATGGTTATAAATCCATCTCCAAGACAATTTGGGCAGCGTCCGCCATCTATATTAAATGAAAAATGAGAGTTTCCGTAGCCATTTATTTTAGCGTAGGTTTGTTCAGAAAAGATCTTTCTTATATCGTCATATATCTTAAGATAAGTAACTGGGTTAGACCTGCTAGAGCGGCCTATTGGGTTTTGATCCACAAATTCTATCGCAGAAATTTTATCTAAGTCGCCTTTAAGTTCTTTAAATGCTCCTGGCTTTGTTGTAAACTGCTGAAGGTACCTACCAACTGCTGGATATAGTATTTCTCCAACCAAAGAAGATTTTCCAGATCCACTTACACCTGTAACAACTGTAATTACTCCTAGTGGAAATTTTACATTAATGTTCTTAAGGTTGTGTTCCATTGCACCACATATTT
This sequence comes from uncultured Bacteroidales bacterium, assembly GCA_964292095.1. Taxonomy (GTDB): domain Bacteria; phylum Bacteroidota; class Bacteroidia; order Bacteroidales; family UBA932; genus Egerieousia. The sequence goes on from CAXYUL010000064.1 coordinate 1,500, forward strand.
CTATTGAGTGTTGCCATTTACGTTTTTTGTCGGGAATAATAATTTTTTTTACACCCCTTAGGTAATCTAATGTTAATGAGCCTTTTGGCGATAGAAAATAATCTCCTATAGGGTTTGAGCCTTTATCTATGGTACCCTGAAAGACAGTTTCACCGCCGTTAACTCCAGCGTATGGGCCTATATCAATTAGTTGATCACTTGCTTTTATAATTTTAGCATCGTGTTCTACAATTACAACGGTATTATTTAAATCTCTTAATCCTTTGATAACTTCTATTAATTTATCGGTGTCGTAGGGATGTAGACCTATGCTTGGTTCATCTAATATGTATAGCGATCCTACCAGGCTACTTCCTAATGAGCTTACTAGGTTTATTCTTTGGCTTTCGCCACCGCTAAGCGAGTTTGCTGCCCTACTTAGGCTTAGGTAGCCCAAACCAACTTTATTTATATAGCCTAGTCTTTGAATTATTTCTTTTATAGCCCTTTCTGCTACTTTATTTTCGTAGTCCTCTAGTTGTAGTTGTTTAAAGAATTTAAGTAAATCTGATATTGGCATAGATAAAAGCTCTGCAATATTCTTACCTCCTATTTTTACATAGTTGCTATCTTTTCTTAACCTACTTCCTTCACATTCTGTACATGTTGTTTTTCCAGAATATCTAGCTAACATGTATTTGAACTGAATCTTGTACTTGTTGCTTTCAACCATGTCAAAGAAACCATTGATACCTGTAAAATATTCATTGCCAGTCCATAATAGCTTTTTTTGTTCCTTTGTTAGTTCTGCATATGGCTTATGAATTGGAAAACTAAATTTGTTGGCATTTAGTATTAATTGTTTAAGATAATTTCCCATTGTTTCGCCTCTCCAGCAAGCAATTGCTCCTTCGTATACAGAAAGAGACTGGTTGGGAATCACTAAACTTTCGTCTATTCCAACAATACTGCCATAGCCACCACAAACAGGGCATGCTCCTATGGGATTGTTGTAGCTAAAATTGAGTTCGTTAAGTTTTTCAAATTTAATACCGTCTGTTTCAAAAATATTAGAAAACTCTTTTATTTTATTTTCAATTACAACATTCATCTTTCCTTTGCCTGCTCCAAAAGCTGTTTCTATAGAATCTTGCATTCTACTAGTATCCTCTGTGTCTAAGAATCTATCTATTAGTAGGTAAAGAGATTTATCATTATACTCGGCAATATTCTTTAGTACATTGTCTATCCTTATAATTTCGCAACTTTCTAAGCAGTATAATCGTCCGTATCCTTGTTGCTTTAAATTTAGTAATAATTCTACCCTGTTTTGTTTTTCTTCTATCCAATTAAATGGTGCAATTATGTAAATTACTGTGTCGGGAAGATAAGTTAAGGTAATATATGAAATTACATCTGCTACGTTCTCACATTTAACCTCTGCTCCGCTTATTGGAGAGTAGGTCCTTCCAATTTTTGCGTAAATGAGCCTTAGATAATCATAAATTTCTGTATTAGTGCCAACGGTAGAGCGAGGATTGCGTGTGTTAACCTTTTGTTCAATTGCAATTGCAGGGGGTATACCTTCTATTTTGTCTACTGCTGGTTTTGTCATTCTTCCAAGAAATTGTCTTGCAAAAGCAGAGAGGCTTTCGGCAAAACGTCTTTGACCCTCGGCAAATAGAGTTTCAAAAGCTAAGGATGATTTTCCGCTTCCCGACAAACCAGATATTACAACTAATTTGTCCCTAGGAATTTTTATTGATATGTTCTTTAAATTATTAACACGAGCTCCTTCTATATTTATGTATTCTTGCTTTTTAGCTTTTTTATTGTCTTTTATGCTCATTATGTTTATTGACTCTATTTGTCTTTTATTAATGTATTGTTTAAAGGCTATTAAATTCTGGTTCTAAGTACATTTTTAACGCCTCTAAGTTTTTTAATTGCAGATATAACAAGGTCTAAGTGAGAATTGTTGCTTACAGAGATATTTATTTCTACTATTACTTCTACTTTTCCTCCTCCGTTTCTTTCCTTTATAGAATATGAACGGATAGAGGCGTTTTGTTTTGTGCAAATATCCATAATAGTGGGGCCTATTTGTAGATCAGAATCTGCAATTATTTTTAATCCGCATTGGAAACGTGCAGTAGAGCTAACTTGTTGCCATTTAACTTTTTGAACTCTGTAAGGATAATTTTCTAAAAGCCTAGCAGCATTAGGACATGATATTCTATGAATTTTTGTTCCTCCAGCTGCAGAAATAAATCCAAATACATCATCTCCAAATATTGGGTTACAGCATTTAGCCATTTTAACAGAAATCTGATTTAATTTATCGCTAAGTATTAGATAATCAGATTCGTGAGAATTGCTTTGTTCAGTGGCTTTTTTAGGCTTATTTAGAACTGTTTTAGAATTGGGCTCAATGTTATCTTTTGCACTATCTATCAACTCTTGACTATTTGTATCTTTTGTCTGAATAAGGCTTTTTATTTCTGCTAAATCTATGTCTTGCTTGCTAATAGCTGTGCATAGTTCACCTATGCTCTTAAATTTAAAAGCTTTAGTAATGTCAGATAAAATATCATCATTTAGTTCTATTTTCCAATTCTTCATTCTCCTCTCCAAAATCTCTCTTCCTGCAGCAACAGTTTTACCTTCTTCTTCTTTTAGCTTTGCTTTTATTCTACTCTTTGCTTTAGAAGTTATAACAATATTAATCCAATCGGCAGATGGCTTTTGGTTTTTATTGCTCATAATCTCTATTACATCTCCTGTTTTTAGGGTATCTCTAATAGAGTATATTTTACCATTTACCTTTGCACCATTGCATTTAACTCCTAAATTTGTGTGTATAGAGAAGGCAAAGTCTAGTACGGTAGCTCCTTTAGGTAACTGTTTAAGATCTCCCATAGGGGTGAAAACAAAAATCTCGTTTAAACTTAAATTTTCTGAGCCTTTATATGGGTTTGGATCTGTGCTCTCTAACATACCCTTTACACTTGTAAGCCACTCATCCAATCCTTCTACAGATTTTACCCCTTTGTAGCTCCAGTGAGAGGCATGGCCATTTTCTGCCATATCATCCATTCTCTGTGTTCTTATCTGAACCTCTATACATGTTCCCTCTTTATTTTCTACTGTTGTGTGTAGCGATTCATAGCCATTGGGCTTAGGATTGGTAATCCAGTCTCTTAATCTAGTAGTATCTGGCTTATACTCTTCTGTAACCAAAGAATATACCTCCCAGCAATAGTCATGTTCTTTTTCTAATGGTACATCTAGTATAAAACGTATAGCAAATACATCAAAAACCTCTTCAAAAGATACTCCTTGCTTTTGCATCTTTTTCCATATAGAATATGCCGTTTTTGTTCTTGCCTTAAGTTTATATTTTATCCCAGCCTGCTCTAGCTTTTGTTTAAGTGGGTTTATAAACTGTGTAACAAGTTTTTGTCTATCACCTTCACTTGCTTTTAGTTTGTTTGTTATAGTTCTAAAATTTTCTGGGTCTGAATGTTTAAAATATAAATCTTCTAGTTCACTTTTTAAATTATATAATCCAAGTTGGTGCGCCAAAGGTATATATAGCATAACAGTTTCTGTAACCTTGCGCATAATGCTACTCTTTGGAAATATCTCCAAATTTCTCATTATTTCTAACCTATCTGCAAGCTTTATTAGTGTTACTCTTGGGTCTTTAGAGTATGATATTATTAGCTTGCGGTAATTTTCGGCTTGTAATTTTGTTTGTTTTGGGGTAATAGCAGATATATTATTTAAACCTTCTACAATATTAATTACTTCTTGCGGAAAAGTTTTTGTAATTTGAGGTATTAGTTCTTTATTATATCTAGAAGCTTCATGTAAAAATACCGCAGCAATAGCCTCTGGCATAAGGCCTAGTTCTGTTGCAACAATTTTAGCTACTCCAATAGGATGCTCAATAAAGGGATGCCCATTGCCTCTTGTTACATCTTTTAGAGATTCTAATGCAATTTTATAGGAATTTATTATTAGCTCCTGTTCATTTATTGAGTAATCTTTAATAATTTTTTCTATCATAACTAACAAACTTTTCTTATCCACGCAAATTTAAGTTTTTTTTATTACATGTTGCATCTCTGCGTTTTTATTTTATTTGCTCAAACCTTTTTTCTAGAGCATGCATTTCGTCTCTAAATTTTGCCGCACGTAAAAAATCCAGTTCTGCTGCGGCCTTTTCCATTTCTTTTTTAGAGGATAGTATTGCTTTAGTTAATTGTTTAGCATCCATACGCATAACGATAGGATCTTCTAAACTTGTTAGGTTAGTATTTTCTATAGTATATTCGTGCCCTGTTTCTTCTCTTCCCAAAATGTTCCTTTCTGTTTTATAAATTTGAGTTGGGGTTATATTATTATCAATATTATATTGTTTTTGTTTTTCTCTTCTTCTATTTGTTTCATCTATAGTTTTTTGCATGCTTTTAGTAATTGTATCGGCATACATAATTACTAGACCGTTTAGGTTTCTTGCTGCTCTTCCCGATGTTTGAGTAAGGGCTGTTTCGCTTCTTAAGAAGCCTTCTTTGTCTGCATCTAATATGGCTACTAGAGAAACTTGTGGTAAGTCTAAGCCTTCTCTTAGTAGGTTTACACCAATTAGAACATCAAAACGGCCTATCTGAAAATCTTCTATTATTTCTATTATTTCTAGAGTATCACCATCAGAATGTATATACCTACAACTTATTCCAACACGTTGCTTATCTTTATCTAGCTCCTCTGCCATTCGTTTTGTGAGTGTTGTAACTAATACCCTCTCATCTTTCTCTACACGTATTTGAATTTCTTCTAGCAAATCGTCTATTTGATTTTTGCTGGGTCTAATTTCTATAGGAGGTTCTAATAATCCAGTAGGCCTAACTACTTGTTCTACAATTAATCCCTCGCTTTTAGCCAGCTCGTATGGAGCAGGTGTTGCACTAACAAAAACTGTTTGTTTAGATAAAGATTCAAATTCTTCAAACTTTAGTGGTCTATTATCTGCTGCGGCTGGTAATCTAAAGCCATATTCAATTAGTGTTTCTTTCCTAGACCTATCCCCGCCAAACATTGCTCTTATTTGTGGAATTGTAACGTGGCTTTCATCTATAAAAGTAACAAAGTCGTCGGGAAAATAATCTATTAGACAGAAAGGCCTTGTGCCAGCAGATCTGCCATCAAAATACCTAGAGTAGTTTTCTATTCCACTACAGTAGCCTATTTCTTTTATCATTTCTAGATCAAATTCTACCCTTTGTTTAAGTCTCTTTGCCTCTGCGTGTTTGCCTATCTCGTTGTAGTAATTGCAGTGAGCATTTAAATCGTCTTGGATACTACTTATTGCTGCCTTTATTCTGTCTTTTGTTGTACTAAAAATATTGCCAGGATATATTGCAAATTCTTCTACATATTCTATATTTGCACCGCTTACTGGATCAAATATTTCTATTTCTTCTATTTGGTCGCCAAAAAATAAAATTCTACAAGCATTATCTCCGTATGCTAAAAATACATCTACAGCATCTCCTTTTACTCTAAATGTTCCCCTCTTAAACTCTAAATCGTTTCTGTTATACAAGCTGTCTATTAACCTATATAGGAGAGCTGTTCTACTTATTTTCTGACCAACTTTAATGTTTATAGTGTTAGAATGAAAGTCTGCAGGGTTGCCAATTCCGTATAGGCAAGATACGCTAGAAACTACAATTACATCTTTTCTTCCACTTAAAAGCGCACTAGAGCAACTAAGTCTTAATTTTTGTATTTCCTCATTAATACTCAGGTCTTTTTCTATATATGTATCTGTAACAGGCATATATGCCTCTGGTTGGTAGTAGTCGTAATAAGAAACAAAATACTCAACGGCATTGTTAGGAAAGAATTTTTTAAATTCTCCGTACAATTGGGCGGCTAGAGTCTTATTATGACTAAGGATTAGTGCTGGCCTTTGTAGTTGCTCAATTACGTTGGCCATTGTAAATGTTTTACCAGAACCAGTTACACCAAGTAATGTAACAGCATTATTACCTTCTCTAATAGCTTGTGTGATACCTGCTATTGCACTAGGTTGGTCGCCAGTTGGTTTGTATGGAGATTCTATCTTAAAATTCATTAATTCTTATTATTATAATTTGGGTTTTTGGAGGCTGTTTTTAAATACTTCTCTAAACCTTTTACAAGCTTACCCATCATCAGTTTTTGAAACTTAGGGTCTATAATATGTTCTTCATCCCATAAATTAGACATAAACAGAGTTTCAACTAATATGCTAGGGTATTCATTTGCTGCTAGCATGCTAAAATTAAAATTTCCAACAAGTCCAAAGCATTTAACTCCATCTATCTCTAATAAATAATTTAAAACGCTTTCTGCCAAATTTTTACTTGGCCAATGTTTGTAATAAGTACTTGTTCCTCCTGTACTTAGTGGATCTCCTCCAGCGTTACAATGCACAGAAATTAGTAAATCTATATTGTTATCAGATAACACCTTTTTTCTATCAGCCATGCTCATATCTATATCTTTATCTCTTGTTAGAACAGTTTTTGCTCCTTTTGTCTTTAGAATATCAGATAAGAAATAAGCCATTGCTAAATTCTGATCTTTTTCTCTGTAACCAGCAGCGCTAACAGCTCCTAATGAGCTACCACCGTGTCCGGCATCTATGCCAATGGTCATACCTTTTAGGCCTAGTTTCTCATTTGGCCTATGTTTAATTTTAATTTGAAGGCTATTACCTATATAATCAATATTATATCCCCAAGCATCCTCTCTTTGTAAATTAATATATATCGTAAGAACATCACTTTCTTTTTGTCTAAATTCAATATCTTTAATCATTTTTAAACCTGGATACTGGGTAATCCAATTTGAGTTACAATGAACTCCAAACAATTCTATAACAATTCTGTTAGGGTAATTTTCTTGATAAACAATAAATGGACGTTTGTTCTCTAGACCAATGCGTACAAGGTCGGCCTTTTCTGCGGGAATAATGCTCCAGGAGCTAGACAATATGGGCTCAATTGCCGGAGCAAAAATTTTAGATGCCATTTCTTGGCTACTTACAGTCTCCGTGCTAAGATTCATGTTATCAATAAATTCTATATATTCTTTAG
>CAXYUL010000065.1:0-8583 GCA_964292095.1 uncultured Bacteroidales bacterium
CCATATAATTATTGTAGAAGGTATATTAATTTTTACGTGTGCTAAACTTAGAAAATTAATGGATATAATGGTATTTGTAGATGCCGATGCCGATGATAGATTATCTAGAGTAATTCAAAGGGATACAGTTGAGAGAGGTAAAAATGTTGAGCAAGTATTAGCTAGGTACGAGTTAACAGTAAAACCTATGCACTTGCAGTTTATTGAACCAAGCAAAAGATATGCAGACATTATAATTCCGCAAGGAGGACATAATGTAGTTGCTATCGATGTATTAAAGGCAACTATAGAAAAAGCACTACAGAAAGAGGTGTAGTAGTATTTATGTTTTTAAAAAATTTTTTAGATACAAAAGAAAAGAAAGTAGGATTTTATTCAACTATTATTTTTCATTTATTAATGCTTATTTTTTTTCTAGTTGTGTCCATAAATAAGGTGGTAACAGCAGAAACTGCTTTTGTTTTAGATTTTACAAAACAAGAAGCAATAGAAAAAGAGATAAAGCAACAAGAAATGAAAGAGGAGGTGAGTAAGGAGATTGATGACTTGTTAAGTGGTAAAACGTCTGCTCAGCAATATAGAAATGTTGCCGTAGATAGGAGTTCAAAAGCACTTAAGGACGATAGGTTTAAAAACCCAAATCAGGTTTATGAAGAAGCAAAGGCTCTACAAAAAAAGCTTGATGCATCAAGAAGAGAAGCTGCAAAGCAACAGGGACCAGATGATGTGGCAGTAGGACAAAAAGCAAAAGAGGACACAAAAGCTCAAACATATACAGGGCCATCTGTAATATCCTACTCTTTAGAAGGTAGAAAAGCTATTTCTTTGCCTATTCCAGCATATAAATGTTTAGGTGGAGGTGATGTTTCGGTTAAAATAATTGTTAACAAGAAGGGATATGTAATGGGGGCAGAAGTTATTTCTAGTGTTTCTTCTAACGATGATTGCTTGAGACGTTTTGCAGTTATGGCTGCAAAAAGGAGTAGGTTTACAGCAAGCGAGAGCGCCTCTGATAAGCAGCAAGGAGAAATAGTATATAGGTTTATTGCACAATAATTTAATTTTTTTTGAATATTATTAATTTAAATTTATTGTATGAAGCCTAGAATTTCTATAACAGGAGCTACGGGATATAATGGTTCACATACAATAGTTGAACTTATTCAAGCAGGGTATCAGGTTGTAGGAGTTGATAATTTTTCTAATTCTAATCCAAAGGTATTAGATGGAATAAAAAAAATTGTTGGTAAAAAGATAGATTTTGTAGAAGCAGATTGCTCAGACTATAAAAGCTTTAAAAAAGTATTTGATAAATACACGTCGATAGAGGCTTGTATTCATTTTGCGGCCAGTAAAGCTGTTGGCGAGAGCGTAGAAAAGCCTATTATGTATTATAGAAATAATATTAATTCTCTTTTAAACGTAATAGAACTTACAACAGCTAATAGGAAGCAATCTAATGTTGTATTTTCATCTTCATGTACAGTTTATGGACAGCCTTCTAAAGAAAACTTACCAATTACAGAAAATGCACCACTAAAGCCAGCAAACTCGCCATATGGAAGAACAAAGCAGATGGCAGAAGACATATTACAAGACAGCATTAAGGCTTATCCTAACCTAAATGTAACGTCTTTAAGATACTTTAATCCTATTGGAGCTCATTTTACAGCTTTTATTGGAGTGTTGCCAAACGGTGTCCCACAGAACTTAATACCTTATCTTACTCAAACAGCCGCTGGAATAAGAGATTGCCTAAGTGTTTTTGGTAATGATTATAATACTCCCGACGGGTCTTGTATAAGAGATTACATCTATGTAGTTGATTTAGCAAAAGCACACGATTGTGCCTTAGATAGACTGTTTGAGCAGGGAAGACGGTTTGAAGTGTTTAATTTAGGAACAGGAAAAGGACTTTCTGTTTTAGAGTTAATAAATGAATTTACCGCAGCTACAGGAGTAAACATTAACTATAAAATTGCACCAAGAAGGGCAGGTGATATAGAGCAAGTATGGGCAAATCCAAGCAAAGCTAATAGAGAACTGGCTTGGAGTGCAGATACGCCTATAAGTGAGGTTCTTACCTCTGCTTGGAAATGGCAAAAAGCAATAAACAAGTAATATTCTAAAAAATAAATAAAAATGGGCTCTTTTGGGAGCCCATTTTTATTTATTGTATCTTATCTGATTATTTAATTAGTAATCTTTCGCCAGCGTCTTTTACAACATTTTCTTTCCATTTTTTAGAGTAACCTGGTTGGCTTGGAGAAGCTGGTATATTTTTACCATTACCATTATCTTTAAAGCTACCATCTGTGTTTTGAACTTTTACATTACCATCTATAAATTTAATTAGTAGATATTCATCTAATGCTTTCCATTTATTAAACATTCTATCTGCTATTTTCTCAGACCATTCTGTAACATATTCTTTAACTTTACTTGGGTCTTCTTTATAGATTCTAAGAGCTTCTTTATCTACTGTTTCTACTATTTGTAGTGCTCCTGCTTCGTGTTCTGTTGCTGCGGCCATAACTTCTGGCGCAATAAGGTTATATCTAAGGTATGCTTGGTGAGTAACCCTATTAAATAACCAGAATGCCGAAGTAGGGGAGTATGTTGTTAAATTACCATTTCCAACTCTAAAACAAAGAGGAGCCCTAAGACCAGCACTATATACTGGAGTTAAACACGAAGTTGCTGCATCGTCTACCCCAAACCAAATAATACCACCTATTTCATCTGGTAGCCAGTTACGAGCTTGTCCTAATAGCCAAAATCCTGTTTGTTGAGTAGCAATTGCTCTTTCGTTAGTGTATTTTTTACCATCATGCTCAAAGCTCATTGGTCTCCATCTATATGGAAGTTCAAATCCACCAGCGCCAATATCATTTCTCATATCTAGTGGAGTATTTTCATAGTGGTCTCTCATTACGTTAGCAACTTCTCTAAGAGTAAGTTTATCGTAAGGTTTAATATAAAGAGGCATTTTGTTGCTAGGGTTACTTCCACTTGCATAATCAAAATAATCCATAGCATTTTTTTCTCTTATTTTACCTTTCCCTAAGATGTTAAATGCGCTCCATACTCTTGCTTCACAGCCTCTTAGTGCACTAAAGTCTGCAGGAGCATAAGTGTCGCAAAAACTAAATTGATTGTCGGGACCATTATATAAACCTGCTTCTTTAGCAAAAGTTATGGTGTTTTTCTCCCAAATACAGTTTTCTGGGTCATTTAATGGAAAGGTTGTGATTCTCGATTGATTAGCGTGTGCACTAATATAACCATCTGGAATTCTTATTGCTACCCAGTTAGCTCCTCTGTTAACATTTACTCCTTTTTTGTTTAGTTTAACTCCTCTGCCTATCATTTCCATAATCCAAACTTCGTCTTTGTCTGCAATAGAAAAAGACTCTCCAGATGAAGCATAGCCATATTTGGCAACTAAATCACCCATAACTTTAATTGCCTCGCGTGCTGTTTTTGCGCGTTGAAGAGTGATATATATTAAAGAACCATAATCTATTATACCTGTAGTATCAACTAATTCTTCGCGTCCGCCAAATGTAGTTTCACATATTATAAGTTGGTGTTCGTTCATATTACCCATAGTTGAGTAAGTTTGTTCTACTTGAGCAATCTCTCCCATAAATTTTCCGCCATCCCATTCGTATATTTTTAGTAATGATCCTTTTGCAAAACGTTCAGCAAGAGTGTGATATAGCTCTCCGTATAATACATGAGAATCTGCAGAGTAGGTTACCATCACAGATCCATCTTTAGTGGCGCCCTTGGTAATAAGCACATTGGTGCAGGCTTTTGAGTTGTTGTTTATGCTGCACAGTAATGCAGCTAGTGTAATAGCTTTTAAAAATAATTTCATATCTAATCTAATTTTGTTTAACTTAGCGGTGCAGTTACAAATATAATAAAACTTCACAAATAGCATTATGAATATATCCTTTTTTACTAAAACTTTTTTTATTCTCATTTTTTTAACTTTGTTTTTTTGTGAGTTTTCACCAAATTTGTATGCACAAGAGCAGCAAAAGGAAAAATTACCAGAAGAAATTGCAGCCGAGGAGGCAAGTAGGTTAGAAAAGGAACTTGGATTAAATCCATCTCAGGTTTTTTATGTTGATTCTACTTTGCAACATAATTTTCTTGCACTTAAAGAGGAGTTTGAGAAAATGCGTGACTCTGGAATGCAAGACCCAAAAACCTATCAGACAGTAAGAGAAAAATGGCAAGATAAAAATTTAGCATCATTTAAATTAATTTTTACCGAGCAACAATATATTTTTTATTTAAAGATGATTGGAAAAGGGAAAGAGTATAAAAAGGGTAAAGATGGTCTATATTATCTTAAAACAGAAATGAAGAAAAAGAAGTCTTAGATACTGTAAAACTGAGCCTTCCTATCTTTGTAGTAAGCTAAGTATTTAAAACCGCAAGATTTAATTAAGTTACTATATAGTTCAAAATTTTCTGCAATTCTATTGCACTCGTGTGCATCTGACCCAAGACTAATAGCTTCTCCTTTTAATTCTTTAAATCTTTTTAAAATATTTATGTCTAAATTTGGGCAGCCGTTAAATCTTGTTCTGTATGTGTTGGTATTTACTTCTAGGGCCTTTCCCTCTCTAGCTAAAAACTTAAGTAGAGGGTCGAGGTAATCGCTAAATTGCTGATACCTAATTTCTCGTACCGGATAATCTCTATATCTTGTTATATAATCGAAATGTCCAAGAATATCAAAGTCTGCATATTTTGTTGCATTTATTACAATAGTTTCTAATGCTCTAGAATATGCTTTAATATAGTCCTTTCCCTCGTAGTAGCTTTGGTGGTAAGGATCTAGGCCATCTATAAAATGTACTGACGCAATAATTGTGTCAAATTTATAATTAGAAGCAAAGTCTTTTATTTTCTTTAGGCTACATTGCTGTAAGCCCAATTCTATACCTTTTAAAATTTCTAGTTGATTGCCGTTACATAGTTCTACGCTAAGACGCTCTATTTCTGCTTGTTGCTCAATTGGGTCAAAAGAAAACTCTGATTCTCTATTTGGGGCGTCTATATCGTAGTGGTCTGTAATAGCTATGCCTTTTAGTTTAAGATCTAATGCCACCTTAACAGCATTAGTCATTAACATCCTTCCATCTGTAGAAAATTGGCTATGAGTGTGATTATCGTAGTACATTGGCAATCTATTTATTAAGCCTAGCTACTTGCCATATTTTTTGCACTTTAACCAGACAAAGAGAGCTCTCTATTGGTAGTTGCTCCCCAACTAAAGAATAATTAACCATTAAAGTATCTCCTTTCCCAACTTTTTCAATTTGACCAATTGATACTGTTAATTTCTTTGAATGCTCTTTAATTTTCTCTTTCATTTGATCATCTAAGGAATTAAGATCTTCGGTTGCATTTAGCAAACTTTTAGAAAACTCAGAAGTGCATAACTCCGCGGCCTTTGTGTAATTTGTAGCTAGATAGTTATTAAGGAACTCTGTAGCTACTTCACTAACTTTATCTGTTCCTTTGCAAGCAAATAATAATAAACTTCCCGACAATAATATGATTGATATTTTACAAATATTCATGATTTAAACGATAAAATAAGATTTCTACAAAAGTATGAATTTTTTTTTTCTATCGAAAGTTTTATTATTCTAATTTTACAACAGTTATACCAGAACCACCGTATCTAATATCTTCATCTTTACACGAGACAACACCAGGGATAGTTTTTATGTATTTCCTAATTTCTTCTTTTAAAATTCCATTACCCTTTCCATGAAGAATTTTTATTTCCCCAACTCCAATCATAAGGGCATCATCAACAAAGCGTGTGGCGCTCTCTAGTGCTTCTGTTAACCTTTGTCCCCTAATATCTATGTTTGGCTTAAAATTGAGTTTTCTCTCGGATATGCTCTCACTTTGGTAAGATTGATATTTAGGCTCACTCTTAGTAATACTATTGTATTCATTGTTAGTAATTTTTACTATCCCAGATTTGCTTATCTTACTTATAATATTACCAACACTTATATTCATCCAGTTGCTACCAATTTGTAATACTTCGCCTATCATATTGTTAGACTTAATCCTTACCTTATCTCCAACCTTTATCTCTCCTTGCTCAATTTTTGTGTTATCTACTATTACTTTGTTGCTAACTTCTTTATTTATAGAGGTATTAGAGTTTTTGTCTTTTTGTTGTTCCCTCGCCTTTCTTTCCTCCTTTCTCTTCTTCCTTTCCATCAACTGCTTCATTTTAGCTTCCATCTGTTTATCTTGCTCATTAGCAGTGCTTTGTTTAAGGCTTTGTTCAAATTCTTCTAGCGTTTTTCTTGCAGCTTTTGTTCTCTCTTTCTCTGCTTGTGCTTCTTTAATTTCTTTTATAGTAGCTTCTTTTTGTTTGTTTGCTCCAAGTATAATCTGTTGAGCTTCTTTTTTAGCATCGGCAATTAGCTGCTTTTTTATTGCTTGAATATCAGTTAGTTCTTTCTCGTATTTTTCTGTAATTCCTTCTAAGGCTTTATCCGTATTTTTTATTCGAGCTAATTTTTCATCTAAAGCTTTTCTGTTTTTAGATATTTTTCTCAATTGCTTTTCTAAATCTACAAAGTTGCTCCCAGCACTCTCCTGTGCCTTTTTTATAATTGTGTCGGGAAGACCTATCTTACGAGCAAGCTCAAAGGCAAAAGAATTGCCCGGAAGTCCTATTTCTAATTTGTAGAGAGGCTCAATTTTTCCAACATCAAAAAGCATGGCTCCATTAATGCTACCTTTGCTTCCTTGTGCGTAGTATTTAAGGTTAGTGTAATGTGTTGTAATTATTCCGTATACCCCACGATCTTCCATTTGCTGTAAAATTGCTTCTGCAATTGCTCCTCCCGCAGTTGGTTCTGTTCCAGTTCCAAATTCATCTATTAGTACAAGGCTTTTAGAATCAGCTTCTTGCAATATATACTTCATATTGCTAAGATGAGAACTGTATGTACTTAAATCGTTTTCTATAGATTGTTCGTCTCCTATGTCTATAAAAATATCGTTAAAAATTTTAAACTCGCTTATTTCGGAGGCTGGAATTAAGAGCCCCCATTGGAACATATATTGAAGCAGGCCAACTGTTTTTAGGCATACAGATTTTCCTCCGGCGTTTGGACCAGATATAATTAAAATATGCTTATTAGGGTTTAAGCTAAGTGAAAGCGGAACAATACTTTTTTTTTCTTTTTTTAGAGCTGCTTCTAATATAGGATGTCTGCCCTTAACTAATTTATATTCGTTTTCTGTAGAAATAATAGGTTTACCTGCTTCCATTTGCATACAAACTAGGGCTTTAGCCCTAATAAAATCTATTTCACCTACAAATCTAGAACCTTCTATTAAATCGTTGAGGTAGGGTCTTAAAAAATCTGTAAATTCTCTTAGAATTTTTAAAATTTCTCTTTGTTCGGCAAAATATAGCTCACGTACCTGATTATTAAGCTCTACCACTTCTGCTGGCTCTATAAATACTGTTTTCCCAGACGCAGATTCATCATATATAAAGCCAGGAAGCCTTCTCTTATTTGCAGCATCTAGTGGAATGAGTATTCTTCCGTCTCTTATAGATGCAGTTGCCTGACTATCAGCTATTCCTTCTTCTATTGCCCTTTTTAAAATTGATTGTATTTTTCTGGATATAGAGCCTTCTTTCTCTTTTAAACTTTTGCGAATGTTTAGTAGCTCTGGTGAGGCATTGTCTTTTATTAAACCAAATTTGTCTAAAATTAGATCTATCCTTCTGCCTATTTCTGGAAAGAAGCAAATATTATTTGCCATTTGTTTAAGCATAGGATAGCTTTCTTCTTTTGTAGACTTAAAGAAATTTATCAAGGCCTTTAAATTATCTAAGAATGATCTAAGTTTGTTGAGATTTTCTAGATTTATAACGGAAGATATGAGTTCTAGTGGTTTTAGAAAGCTTATACTGTCTATAAAGCCTTCTTGTGGAAAATTGCTTTCAAACATACAGATTAATCGCATTTCATCTGTGAGTTCTAGCCGCTTTTCTATTGTCTTGGCATTTATACTTGCTTGTTCTTGCTCAACTCTGTCTTTTGCATATTTGGTTGAGCATCTTGTTTCTATACTTTCTCTTATTTTTCCAAAACCTAATTTTTGCTCTATTTTTTGGCTATCTTTCATTGTTGTTCTTTCTATTTACTTAGTGTATGTTGTACTCTACAATATCACTTTAAGTTACAAATGTAGTAGAAAAACTTTAGACAAGTGTATATTATACTTATATTTGTAGGAATTTTATAATTGGCATATGGAGCTTCTACAGGAAGTAATTTTATATATAGCGTTTATTATCTTAGCCTATTTAATTGGTTCTATATCAAGCTCAATAATATTGGGGAAGATAATATATGGGATAGACGTAAGGGATTTTGGAAGTCATAATCCAGGCGCAAATAATACTCAACGAGTTTTTGGGTGGAAGATGGGTTTGCTTGTTCTTGCCTTTGATGTGGCTAAAGGTGCTGCAGCCGTTTGCTTGGTGCATTTTTTACCTTGGAAGGC
>CAXYUL010000066.1:0-8507 GCA_964292095.1 uncultured Bacteroidales bacterium
CCGCGTAACAAAATCTGATGCGGTTGGCATTGCTACCTATATTATTTTGCTTTTTACTATTCTTAGAATAATACATGGCTTTGCATTTGGTACAGTTACAGTTGCGGGAAATACTTTGGTAATTGATATTATGCCTGCAGAAAGAAGGGGTGAAGGGCTTGGTTATTATGGTTTATCAAATAATATAGCTATGGCTGTGGGGCCAATGACTGGTTTATTTTTACATGATTTTTATAAGTTTGATACGATATTCTTTTGTGCTTTAATTTCTTGTATCTTGGGCTTATTGATGGCTATTATGGTTAAGGTACCTGCTAAGTTACAGGTTAAAAGTGAACCAATTTCTTTGGATAGGATTATTTTAATTAAAGGAATATCAGCTGGCTTTGATTTACTTTTATTATCTGTTCCTTATGGAATAACTACCTCTTTTGTAGCTATTTATGGTAAAGAATTGGGGGTTAAGAATGGCACAGGTATGTTTTTTACTTTAATGGCTATTGGAATGGCTGTTTCTAGAATATTTTCTGGAAAGCAGGTAGATAGAGGCAAGGTTACTAAGATGATTTCTTTTGGAATAGTTGGAGCTACAATTTGTTTTTCTTTTATTAGTTCTTGTAGTTTAATTGCTATTTATAGCCAAACATTGGCTGCTGTTGTGTATTTTGCGGTTGCACTTTGCTTAGGACTTAGTTTTGGTACTATGTTTCCGGCTTTTAATACATTGTTTGTTAATTTGGCTCCAAATAATAAGAGGGGTACTGCCACTTCTACGTATTTAACTTCTTGGGATATTGGAATTGGGTTTGGTTTAGTTATTGGTGGTTTTATTGGACAAGAGTTGGGTTACGATTGGGCTTATGTTATAGGGGCTTTATGTTGCTTAATTGCTTTAATCTATTTTAGAGTTGTTGTGGGGCCGTTTTATAATAGAAATAAATTGAGGTAGCCAAAAATTAAATATTTATCTCTAGTATATCTTCCCATTTAGTTGTAAAGCATTTAGAAAGGTGATTTCTGTTTACTGCTAAATTATTGGCAATTTGGTTTCCAATTGTTATAGTTCCTCTGCCGTGTTGATTATTTAGTGTATCTAAAGTTTGCATTAGCTTATATTGTTTTGTTCTATCAACTAAATCAAATAGAGAATATTGGATTGCATTGCTCGAAACAATATTAGACACTATTACTCCTGCTTTTTTATATCCCAATCCTGGCCTAAAGATAGATTTTAATAGCTTAGTGGATGCCTCTATTAATTCTAAGCTACTGCAGGTGGCAACTTCAAATTTTATAATATTGCTTTCGTAGCTTTGAATCTGCTCTGGCCTATGTCTGTTTGTAAATATAAAAGTTATAATTTCTCCGGCGCAGCTATTTTGTTTGCGCAATTTTTCTGCAACCATTGCTGTAAAAGTACTTATGGCACTGTTTAGTTGCTGATAATCGTATATTTCTTTTGCAAAAGACCTAGAAACGCAGATGCTTTGTTTATCTACATTGTTATCTGTAAATTGTATGCAGGGCTCCGAGTGTAGTTCTCGCCAAGTTCGTAACCCAACTACACCCATTTGGGCCTTTACCCAGTTGCCGCTTAATGAGTAAAAATCTTGGGCTGTGTTTATATTAAAGCCTTTTAGCATTTTAGAGTATCGTCTGCCAATCCCCCAAATATCTTCTATTGCATATTTGTTTAAAACTTTAAGTATGTCTTGTTCTTTATACATTAAACAACATCCGTTTAACTTTGGATATTTTTTGCATAATTTTGATGCAATTTTTGCTAATGTTTTTGTTGGGGCTATTCCTATACTTACTGGTATGCCAGTGTTTTGTTTAATAATTTTTGCAATGCTTTGTCCCTTTTCTTGTAAGTCATTTATATCAAAGCCATAAAAATTTATAAATGCTTCGTCTATAGAATATATTTCTATACTTGGACTTAGAGATTTTAATGTTTGCATAACCCTATTAGACATATCTCCGTATAGCTGGTAGTTGCTAGAAAAAATTTTTACATTGTTGGTTTTTATTAAATCTTTAATTTGATATAATGGAGTTCCCATTTTAATTCCAAGAGCCTTAGCCTCGTTGCTGCGCGCTATTATGCAGCCGTCGTTATTAGATAGAACAACAACAGGTATCCCATTTAGAGATGGATTAAATACTCTTTCGCATGATACAAAAAAGTTATTACAATCGCATAAACCAAACATTTTAAATTTTTTTTATTATGTATGTAACTATTCCCCAAATAGTAAAATCGTTGTTTGGAGTAATTTTAATGGCCTTGTATTTAGTATTGGCCGGTACAAGCCAAATACATTCTTCTTCTATTTTGATTCTTTTTAAGGTAAATTCTCCATCGATATAAGCTATTGCTAAACAGCCATTGGTTGCTTCTTTACTTTTGTCTATTATTAGTAAATCGCCATCATTTATGCCATCGTCTATCATTGATACGCCACTTACTCTGGCAAAAAATGTTGAGGCTCTGTTTTTTATAAGTTCTTTGTTAAGGTCTAGTGCTAGATCTATAAAATCGTCTGCTGGCGATGGAAATCCTGCTGATACTCCATATTTAGAGTATGGAATTTCTGTGTGATCTTCTGTGCTAGAGGTATATATTTCTAGTTTACTCTGTTTGTTTGTTTGCATAAATTCTATAGTTAATTAATTGCCAACGTTTATCAAGCGTGTATTAATTGCTTTATAAATAATTATCTCTTTTTTTGCCATGTAATTGTAAGCAAGTACTAATGTTCTAAATCAATTCTAAATCAATTCTAAACCAATTCTAATCAATTCTAATCAATTCTAAACCAATTCTAAATCAATTCTAATCAATTCTAATCAATTCTAATTAATTACCAACGTTTATCAAGCGTTTAGTAATTGCTTTATAAATTATTAGATATGCTTGTAAAGCGATTGTAATTGTTTATAAACGCATTTATAGTGCAAATATCTTAATTTTATATTTATAATTAATGAAAAGTCTTGTACATTTGTCTAATTTTTTATTTAAAAGCATTAATAATGGAGTCTGAGCAATATAAAGTACTTGTTCCTCAAATAGTTACTAATATATATAATAGGTATAAAAACTCGGTTGGAGATGGTAAGGTGGCTAGCTATATTCCTGCCTTAGCAAATGTAAATCCAAATCAGTATGCTATTTCTGTAGCGTCTGTAGATGGTTGGGATTTTAATATTGGCGATTATAATACAAATTTTACTATTCAAAGTATTTCTAAAGTATTTACTTTAGCTATGTTGGCCCCTTTAATGGATGATAAACTTTGGAAATTTGTTGGAAGGGAGCCGTCTGGAAATTCTTTTAATTCTTTGGTGCAGCTAGAGTATGAGAAGGGAATTCCACGCAATCCGTTTATTAATGCAGGAGCTTTAGTTATTACAGATAGACTTCTTAATTATCTTCCCGATACAAAGGATGGTATTTTGTCTTTTGTTAGAAATTTGTCGGGAAGAAAAGAGATAAATTTTGATAAAATTACTGCAGAGAGTGAGTATTTGAGTGGAGAGAGAAACAAAGCTTTGGCCCACTTGATGAAGAGTTTTGGTAATTTTGAGAATAGTGTTAAAAAAGTTATTAATATTTATTGCCATCAGTGTAGTATTAGTATGAATACTAATAGTTTAGCTCGTTCTTTTTTGTTTTTGGCAAATGGAGGTGTTAATCCTTTAAATGGAGAGAGGATTATTAGTGCAAGAAGTACAAAACGTATTAATGCACTAATGCTTACTTGTGGCTTGTATAATGAGTCTGGCGATTTTGCATATAGGGTTGGTCTGCCTGGCAAGAGTGGAGTTGGCGGCGGTATAGTGGCAATTATTCCTGGAAAGCTTAGCATTGCTGTATGGAGCCCAGAGCTAAATCTTAATGGAAATTCATATAGGGGGATAAGTAGTTTAGAGGATTTTACCACAGAGCTGGGTGAGAGCGTATTTTAGAAATTAAGCTTACTATATAAATTTTTTTATTAAGAAGCTTGGGCTTAATTTCCATATTAGTGCAATTAGACGCCATTTAAAGTTTATAATTGCTTTCTTTTTCTTTGATTCTATTGCATTTATTATGTGGTTAGAAGCGTGGTCTAAGCTCATTACAAATGGGTATTTGCCTTTTTTTATAAAATCGGTGTCTACAAAGCCGGGCATTATTGTGCTTAGCGTTATGTTTAATTGTAATTTGTGGGCAAGTTGGTCTAGTGCCTCCATATAGTTTATTTGAAAGCGTTTACTTGCACTGTAAGAGGCGGCTATGCCTAGCCCTTTTATTCCTGCAATGGAGGCGATGGTAACTATTTGTGGCTGGTAGTTGCATATTTGAGTTCCAAAGGCATTATTTCCATTGTCTTTAAAAAAGTTAAAGGCAGTGCTTATTACGGCAATAAAACCGTCTATATTAACCTTAGTTGTTTTTATTTCTTCTGTTGCAGAAATATTTTGGCATTGTTTGCCAGCACCAGAGGAGTATATTATTAAATCTAAACCACCAAGCCTAGTGATAAGGCCATTTAGTTCGTGTTCTATGCTTTGTGCCGATGTAGAAACATCAATTTTAGAATATATAATATTGTTGGGAAATTCTGCAGCTATTTGTTTCATAAGCTCAACTCTGCGTGCAGCAATAGCAACTCTGCATCCAACTCCAGCATAGTACTCAGCTAATTTTCTTCCAATCCCAGATGAAGCACCTATAATTATAACTCGTTTCATTTTTTATATTTTTTGTAAAAGTACTAACTCTTTAATTATTTTGTTTAAATTTGTTGAATTTTGACGGATTTTGTTAATAATTGTTAATAAAAAGACATAAAAGCTTATTTTTGATAAAAAACTTAGAACTAAACTAAACCTTTAACATGAAAAATATTTTTATAAAAAGAAATTTTATTTGCCTATTTTTATTGTTCTCTAACATTGCTTTTGCCGCTAATATGACTAATTTAAATAGCAAAGAAAAAGATGAGTTGTACCAACAGGGTGTGAGCGCAAAATTAGCTCAATTTAGAAAGGCAAACATATCTAATCTAAAGTATGAACTTTGGTTTTCTATTCCTAAAGAATCTGATAAACAGATACAAGGTTCTTTAAATTTGTCGTTTGTGCTAAAGGATAAAAACTCTGCTCTAATACTAGATTTTAAGGAGAGCCCAGAAAAAATTTTACAGGTATTTGCAAATAATAAAAAGAAAACAAATTATAGGGTAGAGGACGAGCATATTATAATTGATGCAGATGAACTTAAGAGGGGAGCAAATTCTATTAATATCAAATTTATTGCAGGTGAGCAATCGCTTAACCGCAGGAAAGATTTTTTATATACTCTTTTAGTTCCCGACAGGGCTAGAACTCTCTTTCCTTGTTTTGATCAGCCAGATTTAAAGGCAATATTTGAATTAAAATTAAGCTATCCAAGTACTTGGAAGGCGATAAGTAATACATCGATTGTAGGGGAGCCTGCTATTGATGGAGCTTATGTAAATTCTAACTTTTCTCAAACAAAGCCTATTAGCACATATTTGTTTTCTTTTGTAGTAGGTGATTTTAAAGAAAATGTGAGTGCTTTAAGTAAAAATGGCAGTGTTTGTAAGATATATCATAGAGAGACAGATAGTTTAAAAATTGCTCAGCTGCCAGAAATTGCATCGCAGGTTTCTAGGTCTTTAGATTGGTTAGAAGAGTATACAGGTATTCCATACCCTTTTTCTAAATATGATTTAATTTTAATACCAGGGTTTCAGTATGGTGGAATGGAACATATGGGGGCAACTTTGTATAATAGCGATAGAATGTTTTTGTCACCAAATCCAACTATTCAACAAGAATTATCTAGAAGTCAGCTAATTGCGCATGAAACAGCTCATATGTGGTTTGGCGATTATGTAACAATGAAGTGGTTTAGTCAGGTGTGGATAAAAGAGGTATTTGCAAATTTTTTTGCAGCTCTTATGGTTAGGCCTTTTTATCCAAATATTAATCACTATTTAGCTGATATGGATTTTTATACTTCTGCCTATGCCGAAGATAGAACATTGGGAAGTAATGCAATTGAGCAAGAACTTACTAACCTAAGATATGCTGGTTTAATTTATGGTAATATAATTTATCAGAAATCGCCAGTGGTAATGAATATTTTGTATAATAAAATTGGAGAGGATAATTTTAGACTAGGCATACAGGAGTATCTTAAAAAATATGCTTACTCTAATGCTGGTTGGGATGAACTTATAGAGATATTTTCTAAATATTACGATCCTAAAATAGATTCTATAAAATATACAGTGGGGGGTACAAGTAAAAATTTGACACAATGGAGCCATAATTGGGTAAATGAAAAAGCAATGCCTTGTGTAGAGTTTGGTGTAGATAGTGATACCTTAGCTTTAATAGATAGATACAATAGAGATATAATTTGGCAACAAGATCTTAAGATAGATACAGTAAAAACAGCAAATGCTAATATGTATATTCCTAATTTAGATGGTAAATTTTATGGTTTTATTAAGATGGATTCTGTTTATACATCTTATATTATGAATAATTTTAATTTGTATAGTTCAAATCCTGTTGGAAAATTATCTTTGTTAATTACATTAAATGAAAATTATTTAAATAATAATTTAGACCAAAAAAAGTTTTTAGATTTTTTAATAAATGAACTTTCTAATGAGTCTGATGCGCAAATGTTTCCTAAGTTGTTGTCTTATATCTCTGGTATTGTAAGAAGGTCTTACATATCGTCTGCACACTATCCATCTCTTGTTTCTAAGTATGTAGAAAAGCAGCTTTGGAATTATATTCAAAATTCTAATAATACAAATTTTGCCACACAGACCTTTAGAACTTTAAGCTCATTTGCTTCTGGTTTGCTATTAGATAAGTTTAAGAAAGTATGGAAAAATGAAGATAAATTTATTGTATCAGATAAGGGTGATACTATAAAACTGTTTCTAAGTTCTAAAGATTTTATATCTTTGTCTTATACTCTAGCAATTAAAAATGATAATTACAAAGAGATACTAGATAAACAACGTTCTAGAATTACTAACGTAGATAAATTGCAAGAATTTGATTTTATATCTAGGGCGTGTAGCCATTTGCAAGCAGAGAGAGATGCTTTGTTTAATTCACTTTTAAAAGAAGAAAATAGGGCAATTGAGCCTTGGGTTGGAAGCGTATTATCTATTCTAAATAGCCCAATATGGCAAGATGGAGCATTAAAGTATATAGAGCCAGCATTAGCGGCTTTAGAAGATGTTCAGAAAACTGGAGATATATTCTTCCCTAAATTATGGATAAGTTCTGTTTTAAGTGGTCATCATTCTAAAGTCGCAGCCGAGATTGTTGCTAATTATTTAAATAATCACCCTCAAATGCTTTTTTTGCTTAAAAATAAAGTGCTTCAAAGCAGCGGGCATTTAGACATAGAGAGTTATTACAAATAATTTTAAAGACCTTTAAATAATTTTATAGTCTTTAGTGTTTTTTATGCCTATATAGCCATAGTAGCTGTCTACAATATCTCCTGTTATTACAATTGGGGCTCCTAATAGATTGTAATTTACAACTAAATTTAAATTGTCTCTAATTGTTCCTGTGGGCAGTTCTACAACAAAGCAGTTATTTCTGTTTCGCTCCGATGTGCTTGGGGCTATTACTATTGTTGTCCTAGATGTAAAAGGTGGGGCAATTCTTATTGCTACGTTTGTTGGATCCCCCCCATAAATGTATCCAAAAACCATTACTTTTTTTTCTCCAACCATCCTTTTAGCCTCTTCTATAGAAACTGCCCCAGTTGGAATGTTCATTCCTAAGTTATAATTACCGTTTATCCAAGTTCTAGTTGTATCTACCTCCACCTTAAACGAATTACCTTTAGAACTGCTTTTAGTATAGCTTAAATTAAGACTTAACATTTGTCCTTGGTATAATCTACGTTCTAATAATGTAGTATCTCTGTAATTGTTGTTATATACTAGATAAAATGGCTCATTTGTAAGATATACATATCTGTTTTCTGAATAGCTATAATCTAAGTATTTGTCATTTTGTACTATTTTTAGGCCATTCCCTTTAAATTTGTTTTTAAAATCAGAGCTAAAGCTAAGAGCTATGGCAGAGTTTAATTGTTTGCAACTAAACTCTATGTTTACAGTTTGATTAGAAGATACTAATATCGTTTTTTCTTCTCCAATGAGGGGAGCATTAAAAGCTGGTGATTTAAAATCTATAGAGTGTAAAGATATATCATAATCGCCAGGTGTAACAAGTAGATCTTTTGGTCTATCGCTATATTTGCCCCTGTATATTTTAGCTCCGTTAGCGGAATAAATAGATAATATAAATTTATTAGTATCATAATCTATTATTTGTAATTTTGTGGGAGCTCCGTTGCGGCTTGATGAGTTGTTGTAGCTGAACAGGCTAGCTCTATCTATTTGGAATATTAATTTTACGTTTTTCTCTTCTTTAATAGA
>CAXYUL010000067.1:0-8380 GCA_964292095.1 uncultured Bacteroidales bacterium
GAATTCATAATACTTTCTATAACAATATTCATTGTGTAAATTGCAGAATATGCCTTATCCCAACTTTGATCAGAATCACTATCTTTATAGAAATAAGGTTGCCAGAAATATGCCCTTCCTGTAGCATTATTCAATGCTCTATTATAATTTGATTGGGGCATTTCAACATTATCAGATGAAACATCCACAAGTGGATACATGGTTGAAACACCTGCTGGGTCCTTTACCATTCCATCATAATCATCAGTAGTTTTTGGTATTACCTTACCTTTTGGCACTACATCTAAAAAGCCGCTGCAAGAATAGAATAAAACAGCAAAACATGCTATTGTAATATATTTTATATATTTCATAATCTCTTAATTATTTATTTATTACTAAAAATCTAATTTAACTCCAAAGGTAAAGGTTGTAGGAGTTGATAAGCTTGTTGTCCCATTTATAGGATTTATAAACTCTGGATCTATCCCCTCTTTATTTTTGGTCCACAAAGCAACATTATTAGCCTTTACAGTTACACCAACTCTTTTAAACGGAGTTTTCTTTATAATATTTCTTGGTAATTCATAATTTAACAATATCTCTCTTAGTCTTACAAAGCCAGCATCTCTAATACTATTTTCTGAGTATTGAGCCATTTTATCTCTATCTTGTAAATAATTTGCCCAATCTGGTGTCCATATAGAAGGTATATCTGTTTCATCTCCTTCTTTTCTCCACCTTAAATCAACTAATTCATTATAACTACCAGTCATAGACCAAGGGCTCATAGTTGGATACTCCATACGGAATTTATGTCCAAAGTTATAAACAAACATAAAGTTTAATTGAATACCCTTATATGAAAATCCTGTATTTAAACTTCCACTATATTTTGGTTGATATGTTCCGCTGCAGACTAAAGAAGAAAAGTCAAGTGCTTTTACTTTTTCACCTGCTTGGTTATAAGTAAGAGGATCTCCTGTTTTAGGATCTAAACCAGCCCATTTGTAACTCCAAAGTGCCTCTCTGCTATAACCTTCTACAAAACCTCCATATCCCATAGGTCTATTAATAAGAGGACTACTATCACTAATCTTATTACTTACAACTTCATTTTTATTATATGCAAAAACAAACGATGCATTCCATGTAAAATCTCTAATTCTTAAAATATCTGCAGTTACAGACAATTCTAAACCATAATTTTTCATACTAGCGGCATTAACCTTTGCCTCAGTAAAGCCAACAGTAGGATCCATTTGCTTATTCCCTAATAAATCTGTACTATATTTATTATAATAATCTATTGCAAAATTTACTCTATCTTTTAATGATAAATCAACGCCTATATTCACAGATCTTGTTTTCTCCCATCTTAGTAATGGATTTGGAGGAGTTTGAATTCTTGTAACATAACCATTAACAGAAGATAAATACATTCGTCTTCCAACCATTACAGGAGTTGTAGAACCCGATCTATCAAAGTTACCAGTATAGCCATAAGTTGCTCTAAAAATAAAATCAGAAATTATCTTAGAAGAAAAGAAATGCTCTTTAGCTATATTCCAGTTCCCTCCAACAGACCAAATAGGGTTTCTTCTAAATTTCTTATCTGCTCCAAAAAGATTAGACTCATCAAATCTTAATGTTCCACTAAATGTATATCTATTATCATAAGTATAAATTGCAGAGCCAAAAGTAGATGTTTCCCTATTATCTCCATAGCCAAACGAATCGTAACTAGAAGCATAATATCTTTCTTGTCCAAAATACCCATTAACTCCCGTTTTTGATAACAATACTTGGTCTATTGGTTGCCATGATAATAACTGATCATTATACCCAAGTTTTCTATTCTTATTATATTCCATTACTCTTTGTCTTGCCTCAAAACCTGCTACCGCATTAACATAATGTTTTTTAGCATTATCTATATATCTGCTAAACGATAAACTTGCTTTAAAAACCCACGATTTTGTTGTTGAATTAAAGAAATCTGCAACATCTCCATTAGGTAAATTATATATAAGTTTATTATTTGCATCTAAAGATGTAAGTCTATTAATTAAATTACTACCAAACTCACTATCTTTGCTTCTAATATTCTTTGAAGATTGTTCAACTTTTTCATACTGATAATCTGCACTAGCCTTTAGACCTTTAATTATCTCTATATCTGCGCCAACTCTAACTTTGTAAGTATTAGATTCTTGCTTATTATTAGCTAAATTTAGCTCATTAATTATATTCTTACCATAATCATAATAACCTAATTTTGTTAATATATCATTAGACTCTTTATTAAAAGATGTATAGTCTCTAACTAAATTACCATTATTATCCTTTAACATCTGATACGGAGCCAAACTTATTATATCACTTTCTATAGAAGTATAGCCATTATCACTATTTACAAAATTGGCATTTATATCTGTTCTTAATGTTAAAAATTTATATGGTTGATAGCTTAACCTAGAATTAACATTAAAAGCATCATTACTATCCCCAATATAAGAAGAATTACCTCCTATATAGCTTCCCGATAAAAAATAAGTAACTTTATCACCTCCACCACTAAGTGATAACATATGGCTTTGCTTAAATGAACTACGTAAGAGCTCTTCTTTTACTTGTTTAGTATTAGAATTATTTGATAAATCCCCTAATCTTTGATACATCTGCTCATCTGTAATAAGGTTATTTAGTCTATCCCTTATTATACCCATAGATAAAGAGTATCCACTTTTATCTTGATACATAGCAGCCGAATAATAGTCTTTTTTATAAGCCTCTGTTTCAAAATCTATAACAGCCTTAGAATCAGCACGTCTTAAATCACTAAAATTTGGCAAAATACCCACATTAAAATTATTAGAATAGGATATTTTAAGATTATCTTTTTTACCCTTTTTAGTAGTAATTACAATAACTCCATTAGCAGCCCTAGAACCCCAAATTGCAGCTGCAGCAGCATCTTTTAGAACTGTAATATTCTCTACTAAATCCATATTTTCTGGCAAAGTTTCAACCTCAAAATCATCAACAATCATTAAAGGTTTTGTTCCTGCATTTAACGAGCTACCACCTCTTATTCTATAATCTCCATTATATACTGTTAAACCTGGCACACTCCCCTCTAGAACACCTTGTAAAGAAGAACTACTCCTTAACTCTATTTTTTCTTTTTTTAGCTGATTTACAGAACCTGTAGAGTTATATTTATTAAACGTTTGATATCCAGTAACAATTACATTATCAAGGGCTATTGCATTAGGCTTAAGTACAATATTATAATCATTTTTACTTGTAACTGTAATAGTATAATCTAACATACCTATTGATGAAAATTTAATAACATCACCCTCATTAGCTTGTATACTAAAATTACCGTTAATATCAGAAGCCTCATATTTATTAGTATTAATATTACTTACAGTCACCCCTACTAACAATTCTCCAATATCATCTGTAATTTGCCCCTTAACTACAGATGATGTTTTTTTTAAAGAATTAGATTTATTAAGTTTTGCATTTTGCAAAGTACTTAAAATAATTTGTTTTCCCTTAATAGTATAAGATATACCATAAGGTTTAAAAATTTTATCTAATACAGAAGATAAAAGTTCTTTATTACAATTAAAGGAAAGTTTAATTGCATTAACATTAATCTTATCTGTATATACAAATTTAAGATTTGTTTGATCGCTAATGTTGTCTAATACCGTTTTAAGGTTTGCATCTTCATAGGCCAAACTTATTCTTTGATTTTGCGCACTAAGTTCTACAGAACCAATGAGCATAACTGCTATAAGCACCATAAAGGACTTCTTACAGAAATTTAAAATAGTTTTTTTTCTAACCATAGTAGGTTTGTTTTATTGTTAAAAATTAGAATAATCTGTGGTTTCTCACAATAATACATTTTAATAAAAAACAACCACATAAAAATTTTAAAAAAAATTTATATTAAAAAATATGCATTTTTTTTGTGGGTAAAATAGAATTAAATGTTCTAAATTAGATTATGGAGAACTAAAAGACTATATGGTATAATTAAAAATGATATTAGTAAAAACCTTAGAAGAAAATATATTTGTTAATTTTGCAAAAGAAAAGCAAAACTTTAATAAAGAAAAAACTGAGATGAGGGAGAACTTCATATACCAAGAAAAATATGAGAATTTATATTCTTTGTATTTTTCTAGAGTAGTGCAATATACTAATAGCTTTTTAAAAGATATCGAAGAGGCTAATAATATAACCAACGATACTTTCTTAACTCTTTGGGAGCATAAAGATAAAATTAACTGGGATGATAATGTTACATCCTGGATTTTTTTAGTAGCAAAAAACAAATGCTTAAATGTACTAAAGAAAAGAATTCACAAAGGAAATTATAATAACAACACTATACAAGAAAAAAAGGAATATCTTAATTATTTAGCTATTCAATCCGATGCCCCAGCAAATATTTACCAAAAAGAGCTAGAAGTACTACTAGAAAAAGCAATGAACAAAATGAGTCCAAAAGTTAGAGACACATTTTTAGAAAGTAGGATAAATGGTTTAAAATACTCAGAAATTGCTCAAAATAATAAAATATCAAACAGAACTGTAGAAGCTAGAATAAAACTAGCAATGTTGATTTTAAGAAAAACTTTTAAGGATTACCTATAAAATGAACAAGAATCTATTATATAAATACTTTAACAACAAGGCAACTGAACAAGAAATTGATCAAATAATTTCTTGGGTAGAAGAATCACCTAAAAATCTCAATTTTTTTGCTGAACAGAAAGCTATTTGGGATATAAGTGGCAAAAAAGAAAACTACAAAAAAGGTACAGTTGCTAAACGAAACAACAGAAAATTTATAAAATTTGCTTATTTTGCTGCTGCATCAATTGTAGCAATATTACTTACAATAGATATTTTTATACATTTTAATACTCCAACAGACACCCCTAATTTTACAAAAGATATTAGCTCTATAACTCCAAAAGAAATGCTAAGGACAGTTTATACAGAAAAAGGAGTTAAAGCTAAAATTATGCTTCCCGACAGCAGTTTAGTTTGGCTAAATTCAGATAGTAAGATTTCTTACCCTGTTGTATTTGAAGGCAATACAAGAAATATCGAATTATCTGGAGAAGCATTGTTTGATGTAAAAAGAGACTCCCTTTGCCCAATGATTATAAAAACAAATAAAGATTTTTATATAGAGGTTTTTGGAACTTGTTTTAACGTAAAAAGCTATGAGAACGATGACATTTCTCAAACAACTTTATATAGTGGATTAATTGCAATGCACTATAGAGATTATAAAGATGGAAGCGATAAAATGATTAAGCTTAAACCTGATGACTCATTTACATTTTACACTAAAGGTAATTTACCTATTATTAATAAGATTCCAAAAAATGATAAAAGCAAAGCATGGGTAAATGGGGAATTATTCTTTGAGCAAACCCCTATGGAAGAAGTTATTAAAATGCTAGAAAGATGGCATGGCACAAACTTCATAATTAAGGATTCCTCTTTCTTTAACAATAAACTTACAGCTAGTTTTCAATCTGAGTCTATTATTCAGATAATGGAAATAATGAAATATTGTATTGATATAGATTACCAGATAATAGATAATACTGTTATTATTAAGTAAATAGGCCATAGCTATGGTAGACCAAATCAAAAAATATAAATATAAATAAGATACACTGTATTAATGATATACTTATAATTAAGTGTATTTTAATAGTATTATACTAAAATGGATAGCAAACTCATAGATATAGAGTTAAACGATAAGCAAAAAAATAAAAAATAAAATATTCTAAACCTAGTAATAGTTTAATCTACCCGCTATATAAAATCCTTATTTTAAAGACAATAATAAAGATTTTTATAGATAAATACATTTTTTGCTTCAAATAATTTTTATTTGCTTTTTTTTAAGTAGATTTTTACAATCTTATCATACTTTTGTTCAACGCTCCAAGCTAAAGGATTTCAAATCAGTTAATTTGAAATTAGTGGAAGGTTGAGTTAAAGCTTAGATGAGGCGAAAGAACTAATGCTTAAAAGAGATGCAATGATTTAAATTATTAAAAACATTAATTAGGGGAGAATGATTATAATAATGCGTATAATTGACAAATCTAATAAGCAAAAGTAGACATTGAGTGTTAAAGATGAGGGGAATAGCTGGAGCGTTTTTAAACATTAAACAAGAAGTGCATTATATCACCATCTTGTACCACATACTCCTTACCCTCTACTCCTAACTTACCAGCTGCCCTACAAGCAGCTTCTGAGCCATATTTAACAAAATCATTAAATTTAATTACTTCGGCTCTAATAAAGCCTTTCTCAAAATCCGAGTGAATCACCCCAGCCGCTTGAGGCGCTTTATCTCCTTTGTTATAGGTCCATGCTCTTACTTCCTGAACTCCTGCTGTAAAATATGTTTCTAAATCGAGTAAAGCATAAGCAGATCTTATAAGCCTTTCTACACCAGATCTTTCTAAGCCTATTTCTTGCAAAAACATCTGCCTCTCATCATAACTCTCTAACTCAGAAATTTCTGATTCTATTTTTGCAGCTATAACTAAAATTTGCGCATTTTCATCTTTTACAGCCTCTTTCACTTTCTCTACATAAGAATTACCTTCTTTTGCGCTGTTTTCATCTACATTACAAACATACATAACTGGTTTGTTTGTAAGCAACATTAACTCTTTAGCTAATTTTTCATCTTCTGCATTATCAAAAGTAACAGTTCTTGCCGATTGCCCCATAAGTAAAGCCTCTTTAAACCTAACAAGTACATCATATAATCTTTTAGCAACTTTATCTCCACCTGTCTGTGCTTGCTTCTGTACCTTAGAAATCCTGCTCTCTACTGTTTCTAAATCTTTTAGCTGCAATTCTGTGTCTATAATCTCTTTATCTCTAACAGGATTAATTATTCCATCAACATGAACAATATTAGGATCATCAAAACATCTTAAAACGTGCAAAATAGCATCTGTTTCTCTAATATTTGCCAAAAACTGATTACCTAAGCCCTCTCCTTTACTAGCACCTTTTACCAAACCTGCTATATCTACAATTTCTACCGTAGCAGGCACAACTCTATTTGGTTTAACTATCTTTTCTAATACATTTAATCTATCGTCTGGAACTATGGTTGATCCAATATTTGGTTCAATTGTACAAAATGGAAAATTGGCAG
This sequence comes from uncultured Bacteroidales bacterium, assembly GCA_964292095.1. GTDB lineage: Bacteria > Bacteroidota > Bacteroidia > Bacteroidales > UBA932 > Egerieousia. The sequence goes on from CAXYUL010000067.1 coordinate 7,217, forward strand.
CTTGTGCCTTTCCACTGCTAATACAATTAAATAAGGTTGATTTTCCAACATTCGGAAGACCTACTATTCCACATCTTAATGCCATCTCTTGTTATTTTATTTATAATTAAGCGTTTAATTTTGAACTTGCAAAAATAGGGAAAATTTGTGGAAATTTTTCTTTTTGCTTTTTTTTAAGTTAAAAATAAATATAAAAACCATTATTTGCACAATAAAACACTAAATACAAATAAGAAAATGAAAGAAGCTCTTATATTACTAATTATGTTTTGGAACCTAGAGAATTTTTTCGACCCATTTAACAACCAAGTTAATAAAGACATAGACTTTACTCCAAGCGGATATAAAAACTGGACATACTCAAGGTTTCTAAAAAAAAGAGATAATATAGCCAAAACAATTATACTATGCAGCGATTATTACAAAACAACTCCGGCAATAATAGGACTATGTGAAATTGAGAACAGGCTTGTACTTGAACAACTCGCATACAAAAGTATTTTAGAAACTTTAGATTACACTATAATACACAAAGAATCTAACGATGCTCGTGGAATAGACCTAGCACTATTATATAAAAAAGAGGTTCTCACACTGTTAAGGAGCCATTTTTTTAAAATTAAATCTACAGATACAAGCTTTAAAACTAGAGATATATTATACGCAAAATTTTTATATCCACAAAGTAAAGACACAATACACTGCCTTGTAAATCATTGGCCATCTAAGCTTGGCAATAAAAAAACATCCAATTTAAGAAGGCTCGCCACCCTAAAAACATTAAATAAAATCATCGATTCTATTAACTGTACAAATAAGAATGCCTTAATAATAGCTATGGGGGATTTTAACGAAAACTCAAACTCTAAAATAATAAATAGCATTAACAATCTTAGCAACTTAAAGCCAACAACAATAGGACACGAAGGAAAATCAGTAAAAGGCAGCTACAAATACAAAGGACAATGGGAAAACATAGATCAGTTTCTACTATCGGATTCATTTAAAAACAACAAAATAAGCAACTTACAAATAAACTCTAAAAGTATGCAAATTTTCTCTCATCCTTTTCTTCTTCTTCCCGACAAAAAATATTTGGGTTACAAGCCCTTTAGAACAACTCTAGGTCCACAATACATTGGCGGTACTAGCGACCACCTCCCA
>CAXYUL010000068.1:0-8358 GCA_964292095.1 uncultured Bacteroidales bacterium
AATCCCGACAAAGTGGCTACTCTCTCTTCTTTAACAGAAGAGGCTTCTAAAAAATATTATGAGACAAAGAAGAAGCTAATTGATAGCTACCAATCTGCAAAAGAGGAGCTTAAACAAGAAATTGAATTTAGATTTAAAGAGTGGGAGAGTAAAATAGAAAGAGGACCAGATGGGGAGTATAATTGGAAGGATACTTATGAGGCAGCAAAAAGAGAGATGAAACTTTCTTATGACGATAAGAGAAGGGAGCTATTTAAATCTTATGAAGAAAAAAGAGATGTTGCGGCTTTGTTGTATGAGCAGAGTAAGGCAGAACTTAAAAAAAGTATGGATGAAAAGAGTAAACAACTGAGTTTGCAGATACATAGTTATGTTAATTCTAAGGTAAATAAGTTTTCTAAAGTATCGGTTGTTATAATTAGAAATGAAGCTTTTGAAAAAACAGCTACTCAGAAAATTAAAAGATATCTATATAAAAAGGCTAATTAATTAATTTTTTATGCCTTGCTTTCTTTATGTGTAACTCGCGTTTTTTTAGTCTAGTAAGGCTTAAAAGTGTTTTTTGGGGATAAGATTTTATTCTTAAATTGATAAATTTAATGTATTTTTGTGTCCTAATTTTATTTTAAATGAGTGAGAAGGAACAAGGTACACTTTTAAATTCTGCAAGCTATACAGAGTCTGATTTTGAAACACTAAGTTGGAACGAGCATATCCGTAGGCGTTCTGGAATGTATATTGGAAAGTTGGGAGATGGATCTTCGCCCGATGATGGAATTTATGTACTATTTAAAGAGATAGTTGATAATGCCATAGATGAGTTTATTATGGGATATGGTAAGACCATAAATATTACGTTAAAGGATAATGAAATAACTGTAAGAGATTTTGGTAGGGGTATTCCATTAGGAAAGATTATAGATGCTGTAAGTAAAATGAATACTGGTGCTAAATATGGGAGCGGGGCATTTTCTAAATCGGTAGGTCTTAATGGAGTTGGTACTAAAGCCGTTAATGCAACATCTATAGAGTTTTATATCCAGTCGTTTAGAGATGGTCAGAGTGCCTATGCTAGTTTTAGCAAGGGCGATTTTATAGAACAAGGAACCTGTACAACATCAGAGAAAAATGGAACTTTAGTTAGGTATACGGCAGATTTTCAATTGTATGAGAATTATAGGTATAATTTAGAGTACATAGAAACAATGCTAAAGAATTATTCATATTTGAATACAGGTTTATCTTTAGTGTTTAATGGCGTTGAGTATAAATCTAAAAATGGTTTGCTAGATTTAATTAATGAGAATTTAGCAGAAAATCCATTATATCCGCCTATTCACTTAAGCGGAAGTGATATAGAATTGGCCATTACTCATGGTAATGAAAATGGTGAAAATATAAGTTCTTTTGTAAATGGGCAAAATACTATTCATGGAGGTACTCATTTAGCTGCTTTTAGAGAGGGGGTTGCAAAAACTATCAAAGAATTCTTTAAAAAAGATTTTGACCCTAAAGATGTAAGGCAGTCTATTGTTGCTGCTGTAAGTATAAAAGTTGTGGAGCCATCATTTTCTAATCAGACCAAAACTTTCTTAAACTCAAAGGATGTTGCACCTGGAGGTCAAAGTGTTAGAAACTTTATAGTTGATTTTATTGCAGAAAATTTAGATAATTATTTGCATAAAAACTCTCAAATTGCTGATATTATGCTTAAAAAGATTCTTGATAGCGAAAAAGAAAGAAAAGCTATATCTGGAATACAAAAATTAGCAAGAGAAAGAGCAAAGAAAAATACATTAAATATAAAGAAATTAAAAGATTGTAGATTGCATTTGGGAGATAAAAATCCTAATAATCAGGATACTATGCTCTTTATTACAGAAGGTGATTCTGCAAGTGGTTCTATAGCAACTAGTAGAGATGTAAATACTCAAGCAGTTTTTAGCTTAAAAGGTAAGCCTTTAAATAGCTATGGACTTACAAAAAGGATAGTTTATGAAAATGAGGAATTTAATTTATTACAAGCAGCCTTAAATATAGAAGATGATTTAGAAAATCTTAGATATAATAAAGTGATAATTGCAACTGATGCAGATGTTGACGGAATGCATATTCGCTTACTTTTGCTTACTTTCTTTCTTCAGTTTTTCCCAGATCTTATTAGGCAAGGCCATTTATATATATTGCAGACACCTCTGTTTAGAGTTAGAAAGAAAAAGCCGGGGCATCAAGTGGATAAAAAGTCTAAGATAAAAGACGAGATGGAAACTTATTATTGCTATTCTATAGAGGAAAAAGAAAAGGCAATTAATAAATTAGGAAAGAATCCAGAGATAACTCGTTTTAAAGGTTTAGGGGAGATTTCTCCCGACGAATTTAAATTTTTTATAGGAGAAGATATTAGGTTAGATAGGGTGCGTTTGAGTAAGGATGATGCTATTCATGAGTTGCTAGAATTTTACATGGGTAAAAATACTATGGAAAGACAAAATTTTATTAGAAGTAATTTGAGAAGCGATCTTATACTAGAGGAGTTAGCAGAGGCTGCATCATTGCCTAAATAAAATTTAATATTGATATTTAATAAAATAAAAATATGAAAAGAGCTATTTGTAAGTTTTTGCTAAATCTATTAGGATGGACAGCTGTTGAACCTCCTATAGAAGAGCCTAAGGCACTTATTTTGGGTGTGCCACATACTTCTGGTTGGGATTTCTTAATCTCGTTCCTTTATTATGAGTCTGTTGGAGGAAAGGCTTTTGTGATGGTTAAAAAAGAGTTTTTTTGGGGTCCTTTAGCTCCTTTTATGAGATGGATGGGTGGGGTTCCTGTAGATAGAAAGAGAGGAGCTACAGTTGCAAAGCAAATGATAGACGCAATAAATAATACAGATAGGATTCATTTAGCAATTGCACCAGAGGGTACCAGACAAAGAACTGAGCGTTGGAAGACTGGCTTTCATACAATTGCTCGTGCCTGTAATATTCCTGTTTATATGGGATATTTTGATTGGGGAACAAAAAGAATAGGAAGGGGCGTAAAAATTGAACTTACTGATAATGCTCAAGAAGATTTAATTAGAATAAGGGAGCATTACAAAAAATTAGGGGTTGTTGGAAAACATCCAGAGAATTTTGCTGTTTAATAATTATGTTTATTTCTAAACATAATTATTAATTTTTTTTGACACTGTTTGTTATGATTTTTACTTTATAGTACATAATCTTATAGGATAGCTTCTCTGTTATTTATATATTTTATAAGTAGTTCAGCAATTTGAACAGCGTTGGTAGCTGCCCCTTTTCGTAAATTATCTGCTACACACCATAAATTTAGTCCATTTGCTATGCTTTTATCTAGCCTTACTCTGCCAACAAATACTTGGTCTTTGTCTTTGGCAAAAAGTGGCATTGGATATGGATAAACGAGTTCTACTCCTGTACTGTGTTTTAGAGTATACATAACTTCTTCTAAATTTATCGGGAGCGAGAATTCTAGGTTTATAGATTCGCTGTGGCCTCCAATTACAGGAATTCTTACTGCTGTTGGAGAGACCATTATATCTCTACCTAAGATTTTATGAGTTTCGTCTATCATTTTAGTTTCTTCTTTTGTATAGCCATTTTCTAGAAAGGAATCTATATGAGGTAATACATTTAAATCTATTTGATATGGATATGCCATTTCTGTATGCTTAGAATTGGACTTGTATATTTCTTTAGATAATAGGGTACCGCCATCTTCTTTGTAGATATTACAGTTTTGTATATAGTCTTTAGTTTTATCTATTGCTTGTCTTTCTATTTCTAATTGGTCTAGCGCTTTTTTACCTGTGCCTGTAATGCATTGGTATGTTGATACTACTATACGCTTAATTATGATTCGTTTGTGTAGCTGGGCAATAGCTACACTCTTTTATATTGTAGAACAGCTGGGGTTGGCTATTATCATGTCTTCTTTGCTTAGTTCATTTGCATTAATTTCTGGGATAATGAGTTTTTTACTTGGGTCCATGCGCCAAAATGATGAATTATCAACTACTCTGCAGCCCGCTTTTGCAAATTGGGGCGCCCATTGCTTAGATACTTCTGCACCAGCAGAGAAGATGGCTATTTGAGCTTGCTTTTTTAGAGCATCTGCTAGTGTACATACAGTGTATTCTTTATTTTTAAATATAATTTTTGTTCCTTTCGATTTTGGAGAGGCTACTGGTATTAGCTCTGTTATTTCAAAATTTCTTTCTTCTAGTACTTTTAGTATTGTACGTCCAACTAATCCAGTAACACCTATTATTGCTATTTTCATTTTGTGCTAATTTATGTTAATTATATCGTTTAATAATCCTTGTGCAGTTTGTTTGGCTCCAGCACCAGCTCCTTGTATAACTATACCATTAGGGTAGAAATCGCTTGTAATTATTACAGCATTGTCTGTGTGCTGTAAATTGTAAAATGGATGGTCCTTGCTAATGGCTTTAAGCTCAATATTATATTTTTTCTCGTTATAGTAGCTAGTATATTCAACAATAAACCTAAGTGCTTTATTTTCTTTTTGTGCACTCAAATAGAGTCCTTTAATTTTTGTTTCGTATTCTAGTAAGCTTTTGTAAAATTCTGTTGAGTATAGTTTAAAATCGCTAATTTCTGGTGCTAGTATTTTGTCGGGAATAAAATTATTAAAGTCTATATCTTTGCCTTCTATTTTTTCCCCTGCTTGGCGGCAGAGAATTATAAATTTTCTTAACACATCTATTCCTCCTAAGTCTATTCTTGGGTCGGGCTCTGCGTATCCTAGTTGCACAGCCTTTTTAACTAGATTAGCAAAAGGCTCCTTAGTATTGTATGAGCTAAATAAATAGTTTAGAGTGCCACTTAGAATGCCTTGTATTTTTGTAATTGTGTCTCCGCTGTTTATTATTTGATTTATTGTAGATATAATGGGCAGTGCAGCTCCTACTGTCGTTTCGTATTTGTATGCTAATTTTTCTTCTGTAGCTTTATTTTGTAGTTGGCTGTAGTAATTTAGAGATAATGAATTGGCTATCTTGTTGCAGCTCACTATTGATATTTTGTTGGAAAAAAGCTTTAGATAGGTATTTGCAATTTCTTTATTTGCTGTGCAATCAATTAAAATAGAATTACTTAACTTTAATTTAAAAATTGCATCAAAGTAGTTTTCCTTAGTTTCTAGTTTAGAGCTACTAAGACTTTGCTTCACATATTTATCTATTTCTTGGCCTATTGTGGATTCTGTCTTTTGACATCTTTTTATATCTATTTTAGCAATGTCTTCTAATAGAGCATTGTTTGAAATAATATAGTTTTTACTATTACATATTCCATTAATTATTAGGTCTTTGCCTATTCTCTTGCTAATATTTTCTTTGTTTTTTACAAGCATTTTTACCAGAGCACTTCCAACGTTTCCATAGCCACATATAAATATATGTAGTTTAGGCTTGCTTTTATAGAAAAATTCGGAGTGTATTGCTCTTATTGCATCGTTTACATACTTTGTGCTTACTACGGCTGATACATTTTTTTCAGATGATCCTTGTGCAATGGCTCTAATATTTATACCTTCTCTTCCTAGTGCCTCAAACATTCTTCCGCTCGCTCCAGATTGATTTTTCATATCATCTGCAACCAGATAACAACCTAAAAATGCAATAGAGTGATAAATGAAGTAAACTACTGATATTGTGTGCTGTATGTGGTAAACTGCAATAGATTGCTAAGTGGTGGAAATGCAGTTTTTAGTGGTTTTACGAAGTAGTTACGTTACGATTGCGTTAGCTGTTTATCTGAATGTAGTATGACGCAATTTGCGGAGACTAACTATTTGATATTAAGATTACTATTCGCTATTTTGCGTATATCTTGATGGCGTTCTGTTGCTCGTGATAAAGTAATTTTGTGACGTAAAAATCGCAGTAAAATTTATTATTATGGGTAACGAACTAAAAGTAAGCTTCTATCTCCGGCACAAAGAGATAAGAAAGGATGGAACCGTCCCAATCATGGGGCGCATTACCATTGGCAAGCAGATGGCACAATTTAGTGCCAAATTAAGTATTGCTATATCCCTATGGGATATTAAAGCAGCGAGAGCATTGGGCAAAAGCAAGGTTGCTACTGACCTAAACCGTGCCTTAGACAAGATCGCAGTATCTATTCACACAAGCTACGAAGAGTTAATCGAGCGAAAAGGTACAACCACCCCGAAAGAAGTTGCAGTAGCCTTTCAAGGTATGGCATCGGGACAAGAGTCCCTGCTCGGCTATTGTGATAAATTCCACAAAATGATGCTTCAGCGTGTTGGCATCAACCTCAAAGCAAAGAGTTGCGATCAATATCGTATAGCCTTTAAGTATCTAAGGGAGTTCATAAAAGCAAAATACAACCTCAAAGAGATCTCATTTGGTGCCTTGGATTACTCCTTCATCGAAAAATTTGACCATTATCTGCGGATAGAACGAAAATTCAAAGCGAATAGCGTTGTCGGTATAATCGGCAAAATTAAGCTGATGGTTAAATCTGCAATTACCGACGATGTAATTGTGTTTGATCCTTTTATATCATTTCGCAGTGAAGGTGAAGAATCAAAACCTAAGACCTTGACACGTCAGGAGCTTGAGCAGATTATGACTACCCCTCTCGATATTCCAAGCAGGTATTTGGTGAGAGACCTCTTTCTGTTTTCAGCCTTTACTGGTATCTCATTTAGTGATCTTCGCAATCTGAAATATAGCGACCTTGCAACAAATGACGATGGGACGGTATGGATTCACTCTAAACGTATCAAAACAGGAGTCGAATTTCACGTCCCTCTATTAGACCTGCCTATAAAATTGATTGACAAGTATAGGGGCTCAACCGATGGCGAACACGTATTCAGAATGTTGAGTAATGTAAAGACCAATCTACATCTAAAAAAGATAGCACAAATGTGCGGTATAGAGAAGTGCTTGTGCTTCCACGCAGCCCGGCATTGCTACGCCAGTGTTATTACGCTCTCCCAAGGTATTCCGATGGAGACAGTCAGTCGGATGCTGGGGCACAGCACGATAAAATCCACTCGTATCTACGCTCAAATATCTTATGAGAAAGTGGATAGTGATATGAAGCGACTCGCCAAAAACATCAAAGGAAAATACCATTTAGCAAACTTATAAGATGGAAAAGGTAAAGTATAACACCTTTGCTGTGATGTTTTACATCAACAAAGGGCGAATCAAGAAAAACGGCACGACCACCGTTATGGGGCGCATATCGGTTAGCGGTGAGATGGTTCAATTCTCAACACAGGTTGATATTAACCCAACTCTCTGGGATGCAAAAAAGTATCGCTTGAAAGGGCGAGAGCGTGAGTCCACTGAAATCAACAACCAATTACAGGAGCTAACAGACGCTATTACCGGCTATCATAAAGATTTTATTAAGCAGCAGGGGTATGTAACAGCAGAGCTTCTGAAAAATAGAGTTTGCAACATCGGGCAGAAAACCGATATGTTGCTCGAACTCTTTCGGGAGCATAATGAGCAATACAAGCAGATGGTTGGAATTAATAGAGAGGAGAAAAGCTTTCTGATGTACCACTATGCGATCAACTACATTGCCGATTTTATAAAATCTCAATATGGCGTAGAAGATATAGAGCTAATCAAATTGAATCTTAGGTTCTTAGAGGATATGATGCTCTTTCTAAGAGGAGAAAAGGGTCTGGCTATAAAAACAGCTAATGGTATTGCCATTTCGCTCAAGCGAGTTATCAAATGTGCAATAAATCAAGGGACGCTACGCAAAGATCCATTTGTGGGGTATAAGTTTGAAGTAGTACCGCCAGAATGTCGCCATCAAATAGAAGAGGATTTGCACAAGCTGATGACAACAGAGATTAAGTCGAAAGCCCTCTGTTTTAGTCGTGATATGTTTATATTTTCCACATTTACAGGCACTTCATTTTCGGATGTTGTAAAACTAACGGATAAAAACATCGGCATTAACGACAAGGGGGATAAACATCTCACCTTCAAACGACAAAAGACAGGTACGGAATGTTATGTCCCACTGCTTGATATTCCGCTGAAAATCATTGAGAAATATCGGAGTGAACGCAAAAGTGAGAGACTCTTTAATATGACTACGTGGTCTACGATGTACGAGAATCTGGGTAAGATGCAAAAGCTATGCTCACTAAAAGAGCCAATCTCATACCATCAAAGTCGCCATAATTTCGGTACTTTGATTACTCTGCTTAACGATGTGCCTATTGAGACGGTAGCCAAGATGATGGGGCATAAAGATCTGAAAACTACCGAGATTTACGCACGTATGAGCAATAAAAAGGTGGGTGATG
>CAXYUL010000069.1:0-8342 GCA_964292095.1 uncultured Bacteroidales bacterium
ATTTTACAACTAATGAGGAGAGTATTGATACATTATATGAGCATTTATTAGATATGGGCTATAGTAATATAAAAATTGACAAAATTGAGCCAAGTATAGAGGATTGTTATATAAGTTTAGCTACAGAATAATTTTTTTAACATGAAAAATTTTAATAATTATAATAGAGAAGGTTCTGGCATTTTAGAAGATAACGGCTATGTGATTGATGTAAATAATCTTACTAAAAATTTTGGAAATTTTAAAGCCGTTGATAATATATCGTTTAAAGTATCTAAAGGCGAGATCTTTGGGTTTTTAGGGGCTAATGGAGCTGGTAAAAGTACTGTCATAAAAATATTGTGTGGCTTGAGCTTTCCTACTAATGGGTGTGCCTATGTTGCTGGTTATGATATTATAACACAAACGGAGCAGGTTAAACGTTCTATTGGTTATATGAGTCAGAAGTTTTCTTTGTATGATGATTTAACAGTAAAAGAGAATATTAGATTATTTGCCGGAATATATGGCGTTAAGGAGAAGGAAATAGAAGCTAAAACTAATGTTTTATTATCTAAACTTAATTTTAGTTCTCAGGAGAATTCTTTAGTTAAGTCTTTGCCATTAGGGTGGAAACAAAAATTAGCATTTTCTGTTGCAATTTTCCATATTCCAAAAATAGTGTTCTTAGATGACCCTACTGGGGGAGTTGATCCAATTACTAGAAGGCAGTTTTGGGAAATGATTTATGATGCTGCTGATAGTGGTATAACTGTTTTTGTTACAACACATTATATGGATGAGGCTGAGTATTGTGATAGGGTTTCTATAATGGTTGATGGAAGGATTGAGGCAATTGGTTCTCCTGCATATTTAAAAAAAGAGTTCTCAGTTAATTCTATGAACGAGGTTTTTTACGCACTCGCTAGAAATGCAAAACGGATATAATATGAAAAGAAATTTATCATTTATTAAAAAGGAATTCTTGCATATTCTAAGGGATAGTAGAACTATGTTAATTTTAATAGGAATGCCAATTGTTCAAATACTATTATTTGGCTTTGCAATATCTACAGAAATTAAAGACATTAATTTGGGCGTTGTTTTTAGTGATTATAAAGAACAGGATAGACAATTGATTAGAAAGATAGATGCTAATGAGTATTTTACTGTTGTTGATTCATATAGGAATATAGACGAGGCAGAAGATTTAATGAAGAAGGGTAAACTGGATGTAATTTTAAATTTTTATGATAATCAAATTCAAGTAATTGTAGATGCTTCTAATCCTAATATATCTAGTAGCGAACAACTATATTTACAGCAGATTGTGGAGCCAAATACTAATTCTAGTTTAAAAATGTTATATAATCCTCAGATGTTGAGCTCTTATAATTTTGTTCCAGGTATTTTAGGCTTAATTATGATAATTATTTGTGCAATGATGACTTCTGTATCTATAGTTAGAGAAAAGGAACTTGGAACTATGGAAGTATTGTTAGTTTCTCCATTAAATAGATTTACAATAGTTTTGTCTAAGATGGTTCCGTATTTTTGCCTATCGGTTTTAAATCTTTTTATTATTCTTTTATTATCCAGATTTCTTCTTAAGGTTCCATTAGCTGGTAGCTTATTTTGGATAGTTGCAATTTCTATAATTTATATACTATTGGCTCTAGCTTTGGGGCTACTAATATCTACTATTGTGCAGACGCAGATTGCTGCTATGCTGTCTTCTGCAATGCTTCTATTATTACCTATTCTGTTGTTGTCGGGAATGATATTTCCTTTAGAAAGTGCCCCTGAGTTTTTTAGGTGGTTTTCTGGGATTATACCTGCTAAATGGTATGTTTCTGCCATGAAGAAACTTATGGTTGAAGGCTTAAATATAAAATTTGTACTAAAGGAATTGGCAATACTATCGTTTATGACACTTGCACTTGTTGGTTTAGCTTTATCTAACTTTAAGAAGAGATTATAATTATGCTAAAATTTTTAATAGAAAAAGAATTTACTCAGTTTAGAAGAAAAGGGTTTTTGCCAAAACTTATTATAGTTATGCCGCTTATGTATATGCTTGTGTTTCCTTGGTTAGCGACAATGGATATACAAAACTTGAATGTGGTTGTGGTTGATAGGGATAGGAGTGTTAGTTCTGATAAACTAATAAAAAAAATAGATGCCTCGTCTTACTTTTCTTTATATGCTATATCATATTCTTATGAAGAAGGCCTAAATTTTATAGAAAATGATGAGGCAGATTTAATTTTAGATATCCCAGTAAACTATGAAAAAAAACTATGTGGGAACGAAAATCCTATGCTTTGTATTATTGTAAATTCCGTTAATGGTACTAAAGGAATGTTAGGTGGTAGTTATATGTCTGCAATTTGTTCTGAATTTAAAAGTATTTCTCCTAAAAAAGTTAGTGTTATAAATTTATATAATCCAATGCTTAATTATAAAGAGTTTATGATTCCAGCGTTTTTGGTTATTCTAGTTATGATGTTATGTGGCTTTTTGCCAGCTCTAAATATAGTAAGTGAAAGAGAGTTAGGTACTATTGAGCAAATTAATGTTACTCCTGTAGGAAAATTTAAGTTTGTTTTTGCAAAGCTTATACCTTATTGGGTAATTGGATTTGTTGTTATAACTCTTTGTTTTATAATATCTAATTTGGTATATGGATATTCTCCAAAAGGATCGTTTATTGTAATTTATTTAGCAACAGCTATTTTTGTTTTAGTTATGTCTAGTTTAGGCCTTGTTGTTTCTAATTATTCGCAGACTATGCAGCAATCTATGATGGTGATGTTCTTTTTTGTACTAATATTTAATCTTATGAGCGGTTTATTTACCCCTGTAAGGTCTATGCCAGAGTGGGCACAATGGTTATCGGCATTTTGTCCACCAAAATATTATGTAGAAATTATGAGAGGGGTGTTTCAGAAAGGGAGCAATATTATTCAACTATGGGAGAACTTTAGTATTTTATTTGTATTTGCATTAGTTTTTGGATTCCTTTCTATTGTTAGTTATAAAAAAAGGAATTGAATGATGCTAATATTTACCTATTATCAAAGTCTTATTTATTATTTAGTTAACATAAAAAACACTTACAAAAATGTGAATGAAATAACATTTATACTTTTGTAAGTGTTTTAATAATAACCAGAAGTGCTAAAATTAAGTTTTTTTATTTGCTATTTTTAATTAATATATAAATGAAAATATTTCTTGCCATGATATATTTCCGTCTGTAAATCCTCCGCCAAATGCTCTGCTTAGTACGTATATATATCCGTATTGTTCAGATTTTTGATATCCATTATTATCTGTATTAAGAGCATAATATTCTATATAGCCACTAGGAATTCCTCTTATATAGCCTGTATTCCATGCCAGAGCTACGTTCTCGTTATATTCAAAGTCAAAGTCTAATTCTTCCATAACATTTGTATGGTCATCGGTATATTGTTTTCCTAGATAGTAAAATGGGAACAAGTTTGAGCCAATTTCTCCAGCTTTAAAACGTTTAGAGTAAGGATTAGCTAGCCACTTTGCTACAATCTCGTTAGTATATCTATATGTGCTAATTCTGCTACTATTATCATATTTAATTCTTTCTCTATCTATAGATTTTGATACACCAACTAAATATATAGTTTCATATACTTCTATAGTGCATTTGGCATAAGACCTTACTCCATTATCGCCTATTACACTGGCTCTTAATACATACTCACCATTTGCTCCATTGGGATTAGGAAACTTAATTGTATTGGTGATAATATTTGGTATAATATCTTGGCTTCCGTCTTTGCCTTCCCACTCAAATATAACATTTGCCTGTGGTGATGTATCTATATTTAATGCTTCTACTAAATCTGTATTTCCAAAATTTACTTGTGCCTTTATTAGTTCTCTTATACTAATTGCTTCTTTTACTTTTACATTTATATTGTAGCTTTTATTGGGATAATTATAAAAACTAACTTTTAGTAAGGACGATGGATTAGAACTATCGCTAGCTGTTTTACCTACAATATTGTTCGAATAAGGAATATTTACAAATGAATAATAATTATTACTGTTGCTGTTGCCATATTCCCACAATAGTTGTAAATTTCTTGCATGAGCAGGATATATGGTGTAATCTATTTGACTATTGAATGTTCTATAACAAGTTATTTCTGTAGGCAACTCTATACGTAATAATTCTACACTAATTTTGCATGTAGTGGATTTATTACCAACAGATGCCGTAACTGTACAATTACCTGGAACTTTAGCATGTATTCTAATGTTAGAGCTATTTACTTCAATTACATCTATAATGGATGGATTAGATAATTTTATAGTTGGTATAAGGTTATTGCTTAATTTATTAAATGTTATAGTGCTTATTTCTCCGTCATACATTATTTTGTTTTTTTCTAGAAAATCAATTTCAGAATTAAGAACATTTACTGTACATTGTTTAAGCAGAGAACCAGAAGATACATTAACAATTGCTGTTCCCTCTCTTTTACCTGTTATTAAGGCGCTCATTTTATTGCTATTTACTGCCAAATCTAGTATAGAATTATCACTAGCACTATAATTGATGTTACTAGCATCTGAGGGGCTCAGTTTTGTAATAGAGAGATTAAAACTTTCACTAATAAAGATAGTTTTATCTGTTTGTGAAAGTTCTAGAGTCTGTTCTATAACCTTTATTTTGCATACCGTGTAAATAGCGTCATTTTCTACACTTGTAACTGTTATATCACATTCGCCGTTGCCAGTTGCAATTACTAAACCTGTGTTATCTACACTAGCTACTTGTGTGTTTGAACTTTTAAATAGGAGTCTGGTATCGTATGCTGTGTTAGGTACAACATTAGCCGTTAGTCTTATACTGCTTCCAATTGATGTAAATGTATGTGAGTTAGGGCTTATGTTTATTTCCCTTACTCTGTCTTTTAATTGAGAATTATCTACACTTACACTCATTTCATCTCTAGAGGCATTGCCTATAAAGCTAACTTTATAGGTATATTGTTTGTTTCTCTCAACATTGCAATTTCCTAGTTCACCTAAATATCCAGAGTATTTTATTGTGCCTTGTTTCACTCCATCTTTATAATCATATACCATATAAAAGTATGAGCATAGTTCCCTTTGGCTTGGGCTAAGCAAATTGGCTTTATCTTTATTACTAGTGGCGCCAGGAGTAAGCTTACCTTGCATGTTTTCGTAGATATAAAATGGGATACCAATCTTTGCTAATTCTGTTAGAGAAGCATCGTCTCTTATCTCTCCCATAATTATATTTTTGCTTGAGATTGCTTTACTTGTAGAAAAATAAGCAACGCTAGATGCGGCATTAAGTATTTGAACACTCTTTATGTTTAAGTTAACACCTGGGTTTAAACCAGAGTAATCACATTTTATTAATACCTTTGCAACGGCTCTAGTTAGAGGAATATCAATGTATTGCCCCTCGCTTATAGAATTAACTAGTATTACCCCACTCATAAGGCAGGCTCCAGAAATATCGCTTATTTGAGATATATTATTAATACTGTGGCTAAGTTTTAATAATTCATTTTCTGAACTTGTTTTTATTTCTTTACCAGCATTAGCTATTATATATATCTTGTGTTTCTTATTTTTATGAACAGAGACATTTTCTACCTTATTGGAACTACTTATATAATTTTGATACATTAGAGCCCCAAATTCATTAAATAAGAAGATATTAAAATTGCTGATGGCAGTTTCTGCAATTTTAATAGGAGCCTTACTCTCTATTGATTGTAAATCTGAAAAAGAAAGAAAAAATGATATAGTATCGTATTTATTGTCTGGTTCTGAAATATCTCCTAAATCATTAGAATCTCTCAAACAAGATGTAATACTAAGCCCTATAAATAAACTTAGTAAGGAATATAAAAAAGATTTCATGTTAAATAAATTATAAATGTGTTTCTCCTATATGGAGCTAAGATTTATAAAAATGTAACACAAAATCTTTGATTAATTTTATTATTATGCTACCAAGCTAGAGCACTAGCTCCTAAAATAGCAGCATCACTTTCTTTTAATGCACTTAAAATTATTTTAATTTTACCTTTCCAAATGGATATAAGATTCTCATTCATGGCATCTTCTATTGGCTTTATAAGAAACTCTTTGGCCTTTGCGAGTCCT
Source organism: uncultured Bacteroidales bacterium (assembly GCA_964292095.1). Lineage (GTDB taxonomy): Bacteria > Bacteroidota > Bacteroidia > Bacteroidales > UBA932 > Egerieousia. The sequence continues at coordinate 6,175 of CAXYUL010000069.1, forward strand.
CCAAATAGTACAATTGCCTCTGGAGCACTAAAAGCAACAAAGTCTGCAAATGATTCTCCTAATTTTTTGCCAGTAAAATTAAAAATCTCTATGGCTAATTTATCTCCTTCTTTAGCCGCTTGATATACATCCTTAGCACTTATGTCGTTAATATTACGTAAAAGTGAAGGTTCATTACTCATATCTAGCCATTCTCTTGCTGTTCGTGCCACACCAATAGCAGAACTGTAAGTTTCTAGGCATCCTTTTTTGCCACATCCACATTGTCTTCCATTGTTTCTAACAGAGCAGGTATGGCCGAGTTCGCCAGCAAAGCCATCATGTCCGTATACAAGTTCGCCATTTATTACAATTCCACTTCCTACACCTGTTCCAAGTGTTATCATTATAAAATTTTTCATACCTCTGGCTGCACCGTAGGTCATTTCACCAATAGCAGCGGCATTAGCATCATTAGTAACTGTAACGTTCATTCCTCCTAAGCACTCGCTCATATTAGCAGCTAAAGTAATTGTTCTACCTTTTGCCCATTCTAAATTTGCGGCATCTTCTATAGTACCTTTATAATAATTGCCATTGGGAGCGCCTATTCCAACCCCATGAATATTTTCTAATCCAACCTTAGATGCAAGTGCTTTTATTGTTGCGCACAAAGAATTTATAAATAACTGAGATTCATCTTTCCCGTATTTAGAATTAATAACGGTTTGACTTATAATATTACCTCTTCTGTCTACTATTCCTATTTTTGTGGTTTGTCCCCCAACATCTACACCAACTACGTATGATTTATCCATTGTGTTATTTTTTATTATTTAGTTTGTATATCGGTATTTATATTTTTATGTCCTAATTGAGCATAATAAAGTATAAATAATAGGCCAGCAACAATAATCCAATAGCTAGATATATAAGATGTTATATCTGCAAGACCTCCTTGAATCAAAGGTAAAATTCCGCCGCCGCATACCATAAGCATAAAAATACCTGATGCAGCTTCGGTATATTTACCTAAGCCCTCTACAGCTAAATTAAAGATACCTCCCCACATAATAGATGTACATAAACCGCAAAGGACTAAAAACATTATTCCAATTGGAACTTGAGCTATTCCAAATGATATATCTGATTGAAATACAGGCATATTTAAGCTTATATTGGTGGGAAGTAGGATAGCTAATAATACTAGAACAATTCCACTTGAGCTAACAACTGTAAGCATAGATTTAGATGAAAATTTTGCTCCTATAGAAGCTCCTATTAATCTGCCTATTAACATTAAGAACCAGTATGTTCCAACAACAGAACCAGCTATGGTTTGGTCCATTGCTAAGCCACCTTTACCTATTTCTGAAGTCATAAATAAGTTTGCAATGTTTGGAATACCAACTTCTACTCCAACGTAGATGAAAATGGCAATGGCCCCAAGTATAAAGTGCCTAAATGAAAGAGGACTATGTTTGTCATTCTTATCTTTGCTTATAGAATTAAGTCGAGGTTCTGGAATATTTACAGTAGAAAGTACAATAAAAGTGAGAGCAAATACAGCTAAGGCTACATAAAATATTGGTGCTGCATTGCTAATTGAGCGAGGCCCAATAGCGCCTGCTATTAAGTAGCCTCCAAGAACTGGTGCTATAGTTGCTGCTATGGAATTACATGATCCTCCAAATTGGATTAGCTGATTGCCTTTGTTTCCTCCTCCTCCAAGGGTATTAAGCATTGGGTTAACAACCGTATTTAGCATTCACATTGCAATTCCACTTACAAAAGCTCCAAATAGGAAAATAGAGAAAGTTGACATTACTGTTCCAACTATAAGGCTAGAGATAAACATTATTAGTACACCAGTAATACCAACTCCAATTGCTGTAAGAGCTGTTTTTTTATATCCTATTTTTTGTAAAAGATATCCTGCTGGAAGGCCAAAAAAAGCGTATGCTAAAAAATTAGCAAAAGTGGGTAGTTGGGAGCCTAAATTTCCCAAACTAAATTGTTCTTTAACTATTAGTCCTAGTGGGTTCTGTAGTCCTGTTACAAATGCAATCATAAAAAAGAGTGCAAACATCATGGCTATTGGAAGTGCATAGTTTTTTTTACTTGTTTCCATCGTTTTGTTTTTATGTTAAATTGTGTTTATTATAATAAATTGTAAAATATTTAGGTTA
>CAXYUL010000070.1:0-8330 GCA_964292095.1 uncultured Bacteroidales bacterium
TACAGATGCCCATGAATCAGAGTCCATATACTCTCCCCTCTCATCTAGAAGTATTACATCGTCTGTAGACTTTAAAAACTTTAATATTAAATCTCCTTCTTTTTTCTTAATCTCTTGCTGTGAGAATGATTTTACACCCTTTAGTTCTGGAACCTCTACTCTTGTAAAATTTATATAAAAAGAAAGCCTTTTTTCATACATGCAAAGACCTTCTAATACAAAAGGTAGGTTTGTTTTTCCTATTACTAAAAAGGTAAACTTCATACGATAAGATTATTTATTAATATTTTACAAAAGTAAACAAAAAATGGAAAATATAAAAACTGTTAATATCAATAATATCATTAGAATATAGAAGTATTGGCTCATATTTTGCATATAAATTTGGTTCAGTTAAAGAACAAATATAAAAAAGTTAAGCTTGTGAATAAATTAGCACTATACATTACATATGCCACACTCCCAATTGTTTCTATTTTAGTTCAACAGTCTAGTACTTTTGCGCAGCAAGTTCCTCTTTATGCTCAACAAAACAACGATGTCTTTTTACCAATAAGCAAATATATACAACAAGGAGATTCTCAGAAACTTTCTGCATGGTTCGCTAATAATTTAGAGCTAGATATTTTAGGAAACATTAATGACTGTAGTAAGATTCAAGCTACACAAATAATGAAAGATTTTTTTGTAAAATATCAACCCAAGGTGTTTTCTATTATACACAAAAGCGGAAAGGCTCCTATGAAGTATGCTGTAGGAAATTTAAGTGCAGGGGGCGAAACCTTTAGAGTAACGCTTTTTGTTAAAACATGCACAAAAGATGGGAATCAAATTCAACAACTTATAATAGAAAGAGAATAAAGTTTGTAGCCAATTGCTATTAAACTCTAATTTAACAATACATTATTTAAGTACATCAATCATAGAACTAAAATATTCGTATGATTCTAAACTATCTAATTGATGTTTATATTTATCTAAAACTAGTTTAAAATCGCCCAATAAAGCTTTAGAAATTGGCTCTGCGGCAGGACTATCCATTTTTAATGGATTAATTGGAGACCCATTTTTATAAACTCTAAAATCTAAATGTGGACCTGTAGATAACCCTGTGCTTCCAACTGTTCCAATAATCTCGCCTTGCTTATCTCTTCCGCCTACTTTTAGCCCTTTTGCAAAAGAATTTAAGTGCATGTAAGACGTTGTAAAAGTAGAATTATGCTTTATTTTTATAGTGTTTCCACCTCCCCCACTCCATCCTCTTTGAACAACTACTCCATCTCCTATCGTTTTAACAGGCGTACCCTTAGGGGCTGCATAATCTACTCCTGTATGAGGTCTAACTATCTTTAATACAGGATGTTTACGAGCATAAGTAAACCCAGAACTTATTCTCACAAAATCTAATGGAGCCTTTAAAAAAGCCTTTCTCATACTCTCCCCCTTCTCGTTCCAATACATATTTCCCCCCTTTCCATCAGTAAATCTCACAGCATAATATGGCTTTCCTTCACTAATAAACTCTGCATAATACAAAGGCCCTATATCAACAAATTCTCCTTGATAACTTAGCTCGTCATATAAAACCTTAAAGGCATCACCTTTTTGCAAACCAAAAAAATCTATTGTCCAAGCATAAATATCAGAAACAGCTGCAATTAATGGAACTGGCACACCTGCCCTTGTGGCATCTACCCAAAGCGAAGAACTTATTTCAACCTCAACACTCTTAGTGTTAACAACAATATCTTTCTCAACTACCTTAACAAAAATAGAATCTCTAACTCCAATAACAACATGAGAAGTTTTATCTTTTTCATAAATAAAATACTTTAAATCTCCCTCACTAATTTCCTCCTCGGCACCTTCTCTACTCCTATCAATATTCTGCTCCTTAGGCTCGTTTTCTGGTAATTCTACTGCTTTTACTCCCGACACTTTTTTATATAAGAGCTCATAGCTATTACCTGATTTAATTTTTGTAACATCAAAAATGCCTTTAGAAGCCTCTATTAATGTTTGCACTTCGTTAGCACTCAATCCTGCCCTAATTAATATAGTTGTAAATAAATCGCCGTTCCTAACGTTTTGGGTTTTAATAAAATAATTATCATAATTAATTCCATACTTAACAATACTGGGAGCAGCTTTATTTTCATCATTATTTGTAGCAACATTTGACTTGCAAGAAAATGCAAACAAAAGAATTATACAGAAGAAATATTTATTCATAATAATCTCATAATTAGAGTAGTAGTGGATATAAGCGTTGTAAATTAAAGGAACTTCTAATATACAGCACCATAAAGGTAAGTTTTTTTTTTAAAAGTGTTGATAAATTTGTGTAAAAATTTGGAAAAAAATGTAATAAAATGGAAAACTTTACCTATTTTTGCACCAATGACAACTAGCTAAAACAATGGCAAATTTTATAGGTGAATACAGTGCAAAAATAGATGATAAGGGCAGAATAGTTTTTCCTGCTCCGTTTAAGGCTATACTAGCACTAGAGGGAGAAAAATTGCTAGTTGTAAAGAAAGATCTATTTACAGAATGTCTAGAATTGTTTACTTACCATCAGTGGGAGAAAGAATCTGAAAAGGTTAAAGAAAGGCTTAATTTTTTTAATAAAGAGCACGCTGCATTTTGGAGAGAATATATGAGAGATAGGGCAATTGTAGAACCAGATGAAAAACTTGGTAGAATAAGTATACCCAAGCAATTGCTTGCACAAATTGGAGTAAATAAAGAACTAGTCTTTGTTGGGAATGATCATAAAATAGAAATTTGGAACAAAGAAAATTATCAAACTCAGCAAATTAATAAAGAAGAGTTTGTTGCTTTGGCACAAAAAATTTTAGGATAGAACTAATTATTTGCAGAAATAAAATACTCTAAAATACTTAAAATGAGCGAATACCACATACCTGTTTTACTAGATGAAAGTATAGATGGTTTAGACATAGATCTAAATCCTAATGGAGTATATGTAGATGCTACAATGGGAGGCGCTGGTCATACCAAAGAGATTTTAAAAAGGCTAGGCCCAAAAGCAACGCTTTTCTCCTTTGACCGCGATAGCGATGCCATAGCAAATGCGCCAAAAGACCAAAGATTCATTGCTGTTCATAATAACTTTAGATTTATAGAGAATTTTATTAAGTTTTATAAGATAAATGGAGTAGATGGCATTTTAGCCGATTTAGGAGTATCATCACATCAATTTGATACGTCTGAGAGAGGCTTTTCTTTTAGATTTAGTGCTCCTTTAGATATGAGAATGAATAGAATTGAGGGGAAAAGCGCAGCTGATATAGTTAATAATTATAGCCAAGAAGAACTTGCTAGAATTTTTAAAGATTGGGGGGAACTAGATAATCCCAGAAAGGTGGCAATGCTAGTCTGCACAGCTAGAGAGAAAGAAAGCATTGTTACAACAGAAGATTTATGCAATAGTGTTTCAAAAATGTATAATGAACAAAGCAAGCATAAGTTTTTAGCAAAGCTGTTTCAATCGCTTAGGATAGAGGTAAATGGAGAAATGCAGGCTTTAGAAGATTTTTTAATAGGCTCATTAAATGTATTGAAAGTGGGAGGACGTTTTTCTGTAATAACTTATCATTCTATAGAAGATAGGATGGTAAAAAAATTTTTTAAATATGGAAACTGCTCTGGAAATCAGGTAAAGGATTTTTATGGTAAATTATATAGCCCTTTTGATTTAATAAATAAAAAGCCTATAACACCTAAAGAGAAAGAGCTAATAGATAATTCTAGGAGCAGAAGTGCAAAACTAAGGCTTGCAACTAAAGTTGAATGTGAGATAAAATTAAAAAATTAGTATAGGCTAATAATAATTATATGGCAGTAGATAAAGAACATAAAAAGTTTAGTGTTACTGGAGATATCCTAGGCGGCCAATTTCTAGCCAAAAAGGAGCTGTCTAAACAGTGGTTTTTTATATTGTATATTTTTGTACTTGTTCTTATCTATATATCAATTAACCTTGGTGTAGAAAAAACCCAACTAAGCCAAAGACGAAATCAGAGAGAACTAAAAAATCTTAAGGCCGATTATACTAGTAAAGCAGCAAAACTTCAGTATTATAGCAAACGAGGAGAGATAGAAATAAGATTAATAGAGCAAGGTTCATTATTAGAGAAACCAAAACAACCACCTAGAGTAATAGAGATTAGTAAATAATTAAGTAGAATAATTACCTATAGTAATGACAGAGGGAATTTTTGGAAGAATAGCCGCACTATATAAAGTGTTTATCCTTATGGCTTTGTGCATAATAGGGAAGATAATTTATATGCAGTTTATTAATCCTACAGAAATAAAAGCTTCTGATATATCTTATAGAGCAGAAGTTGTGGAAGCAATTAGAGGCGATATTTTAGCATCTGATGGGCGTCCGCTAGCTACTTCTATACCATACTATAAAGTAAGAATAGATTGTACTGTCCCAAATAAAGATACATTTAAAAGAAATGTTGATGCTTTAAGCAAGCAACTTGCTTCTTTCTTTAAAGACAAAACTGCTAGTCAATACAAACAAGAGCTAATATATGCAAGAAAAAATGGGAAGAGATACAAGGCTTTAGGAAACAGACTAGTAGATTATTCAGAACTAGCCGAGATAAAAAAATTCTCAATTTTGAGATTAGGCGCTAACAAAGGCGGGCTCATTACAGAAGAGAAATATAAAAGAAATAATCCATACGGTAGGTTAGCTTATAGGACAATAGGTTTTATTAATACAGAAGGAGTTGGGGTTGGAATAGAGGGAAGCTGGGATTATTATTTAAAAGGAACACCAGGACAACAGATTGTACAAAGAATGCTTGGTGGAGAATGGAGGCCTATTAATAGCGACGAAACCATACTACCTAAAGATGGTTATGATATTCAAACTACCATTGATATTGATATTCAGGAAGCAGCAGAAAAGGCACTTAAAGAACAATTAGCTAAGGGTGATAATATAGAGGGAGCTACAGCTATAGTAATGGAGGTAAGCACTGGAGCTATAAAAGCAATTGCTAATATGAAAAAAGATGGTAAGGGGGGATATGATGAATCTTATAATTATGCAATTGGCGAAGCAACTGAGCCTGGCTCTGTATTTAAACTTATAACTTTGGTTTCTCTGTTAGAAGACGGGCACGTTACACTAGAATCTCCTATAGATGCTGGAAATGGAAAGTGGAATTATGGTGGACATACATATTCTGATGTTACAAGAGGTGGATATGGATTGGTAAATGTAAAAAAAGCGTTTGAAAAATCGTCTAATGTTGCATTTGCTAAATTAGCAGTAGAACATTATTCTAATAATGAAAAAAAATACGTAGACAGAATTCAGAGTATGAAAGTTGGTGAAAGATTTAACCTAGATATCCAAGGCGAGGCTAGAGCTGCGATATATGCCCCTGGCGATTTAATGTGGTCTAGATCGTCTTTGTCATCTATGGCTATAGGCTATGCAACTCTTCTTACGCCCTTGCACACACTTACTTTCTATAATGCAATTGCTAATGGAGGAAAAATGATGAAGCCTTTCTTTATTAGTAATTACCAGCTAAACGGACAATTAGTTAAAGAATTTACTCCAATAGAATTGAGCGGTTCTATATGCTCCAAAAAGACTGTTGAAATGGCTAAGGAAGCGCTTAGGGGAGTTGTTGAAGAGGGAACAGGAAAATCTCTGAATAATCCTAATTACATGGTTTCTGGTAAAACAGGAACAGCAAGGATGTCATACGGAGGAAAATTTGGATATGAGAAAAATGGGTTTAGAAGATATCAGGCATCGTTTGCTGGATTTTTTCCATCTGATAAGCCTAAATATAGCGCTATTGTAATTTTATACTCTGGAGATACTAGAGGAAACTTTTATGGAGGTTCGCAGGCAGGTCCTGTTTTTAAACAAATTGCAGATCATATTTACGCAACAAGTAAAGATTGGAGCAAGGCAGTTAGCGGCAAAGATGTGAGCATAGAAAATTTACAAGGCAAACAAGCTCTTCCAATGATATCCTGTGGAAATGCAAATGCCGACTCAAAAGCTATCTCGGTTTTACCAGTAAAAGGTAGTAGAGAGCTTATTGGAAAACTAGCTAAAACAGATTGGGCTAGCTTTAAGGCAGATAGTACTAAACTAGAAGTTTATGCACACCCAATTATTGTAGATTCTCTTGTTAGCGTTATAAATATGGGAATAAAAGATGCTATTTATCTACTAGAGAATCAGGGATATAAAGTAAAATTTAAAGGCTACGGCAGGGTTGTTAAACAAGATCCTGTATCGGGAAGCAAAGTAGCAAGAAATTCTATTATTAACTTAGAATTAGAAGGCAATGAAACTAATTAAATTATTACAAAACGTTAAAAGCTGCGCCCTAGAAAGTATTGATGATATAGCTAATAATGAGATTTCTGCAATTTATACAGATTCTCGTAAATGCACTAGGGATTCTATGTTCGTAGCTGTAAAGGGAGCTGATATAGATGGTCATACTTATATTAAGGCAGCTATTGAGAACGGAGCTAAGTATATTGTATATGAAAAAGATTTTGATATAGAGTTGCTCAAATCCGATGGCTTATATTTTATAGCAATAGAAAATAGCAGGGAAGCGATTGCTAAAATAGCCGGCAATTTTTATGATAATCCTTCTGAAAAACTAAAATTAGTTGGAGTAACTGGCACAAATGGTAAAACTTCTATAGCTACATTACTATATAGGTTATTTAGTAAATTAGGATATAAATGTGGTCTTATTTCTACTATTGCAAATTATGTGGGAGATAAAAGGTACGAGACAATTAATACAACTCCAGGGCCTATAGACCTAAATAAACTTATTGCAGAAATGGTTGAAGTAGGCTGTGAATACTGCTTTATGGAGGTTAGCTCGCATGCACTAGATCAAAAACGTACAAGCGCATTAAGCTTTGTTGGAGGCATTTTTACTAATCTAACTCACGATCACCTAGATTATCATAAGACTTTTGAGAATTATTTAAAATGCAAAAAAACTTTTTTTGATACTCTTGGCTCTAGTGCTTTTGCTCTAAGCAATAAAGATGATAAAAATGGGCTTGTTATGCTTCAGAATACTAAAGCAGAAAAAAAGACTTACTCGTGCCAAGGTATGGCAGATTTTAAAACTAAGATAATTGAGCAAACCATAGAGGGAATGCTTTTGAACATTAATGGCAAAGAAGTTTGGTGTAGATTTATAGGAAGCCATAATGCTTCAAATATAACTGCAGTTTACGGTGCTGCAGTACTATTGGGAGGAAAAGAAGAAGAAGTTATTAAAGAAATAAGTTTATTAAGTTCAGTAGCTGGCCGTTTGGAGTATTTTAAAGGAGCAAATGACATTATAGCTGCAGTTGATTATGCTCATACTCCCGACGCATTAGAGAATGTCCTTAAAACTCTAAGAGATATAGAATGCAAAGGGGATTTGGTATGCGTGTTTGGATGCGGTGGAAACAGGGACAAAACAAAGAGGCCAGAAATGGGAGCAATAGCAGGAAAATATGCAGACAGAATAGTAGTAACATCGGATAATCCTAGGTTTGAGGACCCTAACGAAATTATAGCCGATATTAAGGCTGGAATGGATATAAAGACAAAGGCAAAATCTCTATTTATAGCTGACAGAACAGAGGCCGTGAGAGCAGCAATTTTAAATGCAAAGCCAGGTTCAATTATCTTAATTGCAGGAAAAGGACACGAGGATTATCAAATAATTAATGGGGTAAAGCACCATTTAGACGATAAAGAACTAATCAAATTATCGTTTGATCAAATGGCAGAAAGATAAAAGCATTAGAAACAATAAATTTAGATAAAATTATGTTATACCATTTATTTGAATATTTAGAACAACAAGGAGCAGATTTTCCTGGTCTAGGACTAATGAAGTATATTTCATTTAGGGCATTTCTGGCTATTATAACATCATTACTTGTTGCCTTATATTTGGGTCCAAGAATAATAAAGAAACTTCAGAAGCTACAAATTGGAGAAGAAATTAGAGATTTGGGACTAGAGGGACAGATTCAGAAAAAAGGAACGCCTACAATGGGTGGTGTAATTATTATTTTATCTCTGCTAATACCTGCAATATTATTTGGCAACTTAAGAAATATTTATGTTATCCTAATGATATTTACAACATTATGCTTGGGCTTAATAGGCTTTTTAGATGATTATATAAAGGTTTTTAAAAAAAATAAAGATGGTCTAAAAGGAAAGTACAAAATATTTGGTCAAGTCTTAGTTGGTTTAATAGTTGGTTTAACATTATGCT
>CAXYUL010000071.1:0-8287 GCA_964292095.1 uncultured Bacteroidales bacterium
TCATAGTTAAGCTCTAAAGATACAGAATTAGGACGCGCAGTATAAGGAATACCAAAATATGTCATTTTGCTAGGCTGAGTAATATAATCTAAATTGATGTTAAATACTCCAGAATATGGAGTACCAGCAGCAACAACAAAGCCTTTAAAAATTGTATTTTGCTCAGAAGTTACAAGTTCTGCCGCCTTTCCTCCATTTCTATCAATAGGCATAGCACCTTGAACCCCCATCCCCAATAATTTCAAATTTGCTGTCCCCCATCCAAATCCAAGACCAGGTGTAGGGTCAATCGTAAAAGTACCACTATTTACATCTTTATATGTACCCCAAGAATCAAAACTACTATTTGCTATCTGCACTTTAGCAGGCGATTTAATAGAAATACTCCAAATTTGGGTAACAGACCTATCTTCTGAAACTACTTTTACACTATTCACTTGAGAATAAGAATCAAACACTAATAAATTATTATCTAATTCCTCAACTGTAGCATTATCGCTAGTAGTAAAAATTGGGCTTATATAAATTGGAAGATCACCATCAACAAAAATTTCAATAGCCTTTTTATCATTATTTATAGTAATTTCAGAAGGATTACTCCCTGCAGAAATTTTAGCTATAGAAAATCCTGTAATTTGTGTAGTTTTACCCTTTTCTGCCTCCAAATTATTTAATACTATTTTCCACTTTTCGCTTGAACCATCTGCATTCTTTACAGTAAACACTTTAATATCCAACAAAGAATTAAAAACAATATCGCTATCATAATCTGCAACAGCACTTTCTACAATATAAGTAGACGGAGAATAAAATTTAAAAGACTTCTTATCCAAAACCAAAGGGAAGCTAGAACCTCCATCTTTAATTCCAACAACTATACTTTTTTTATCATTATCAGCAACAATATTGGTACTCTCCAATACCATTTTATTATTTTTAGAACTATACTTGCTAATAAACATATTTGCCAATCTCTTATCAGAAGACAATGCAGCATTATCATCCTTTAACATTACAAGCCAAGTTCAACTTTCTAATCCACTAGCAGACACAATATTAAGCAAATTAGTATTAGTTATATAAGTATGTTTAAAAGAAGTTTCAGATGCACTTGAGCCCTCAAACAACTTAATATTAAAATTAAGTTTTAAATTCAACTTATCACTCTCAGCAATAGCCACTCCACTCTGTCTCTTAAGAGCCACAACTATTGTACTCTTAGAATTATCAACAACAACATTCTTAGTATCAACACTAATAGAACTATCATCACAAGTAAAAGAAGTAATAGCTAATTGTTTAATATCTGTATTATTTGGTGGATAAATACATAAGGTCCAGTATTTTATTAGTCCCGATACTTTATCTTGAACATAGAACACTTTTGAATCAGAATAAGAGCTAAAAGTAAAAATGTTATCACTAGGAAGAGAAATGGCAACAGAATTATTATCAACAGGAATATTAATTTTAATTCTCAAAGGAAATTCAATAACACCTGTCCTAGTTTTTAAAACACAATCCAATACTCCTCTTCCCGATTTATTAAAAATTGCAAGGCATGTATCTTTAACAATATTAGCATCTTCTATTTTAACACTTTCAGCTTTTGGAGTTAATCTAATAACTTGATCTAACGTAAGTTCAGACGCAAATAGATTACTTTTAGATGTTACTTTAAGCAACTTAAACTTCCAAATCTTTACTTTTCCACTAGAAGACTCAACAGAAACATTTTTAATATCTGTCTGGGTTTTAAACTCCATCTCATCTGTTGAGCCAGCTATGATTTTCGCATTTTCTGCAACAGTAATACTAGGTTTAATTTTAATTGGGAATAACAACTCCTCTCCAATAACTGGAATAAATACACAAGTATCAAACCTAGAAATTTGTGCAAGTTCACCTAAAATATTTGGTTTTTGTGCCTGGTAAGAATTAATTAGGACCTTTAAAATATCTGATGATTCTCCCGACGAATTATCTTTAATTTTCACTTGCCACTTTGTAGTTGCCCCACTCTGGGCAACCACATATATTTCTCTTATATGATTAATATTATCAAAAGATAGAGTATTTCCATCTTCTAATCCAAGTAATTGCATACACTCACCATTACATTTTATATCAAAGGACACCTTAATTGGGAAAAGATATTTTCCGTAATTCAGAGGCAATTCAATTACTTTTGAACCAAGTATTGGGGTATCAAAGATTAACTTGTCGGGAAGAGTACTAATAATAGAAACACTCTCTATAGATGCGTGGTCGCTTAGAGTCGACACTTTCTTACAAGATGTAAAAATTATAACTATAAATAAAATAGATAATTTTAGTAGTCTCAACTTATTCATGGTAATTGTTATTTAAAAAAATGTCTGTAAATTATCTACTTTAAATAGATATCTTACAGACACAATATTAATACTCAAAATATGTAACAAAACTTAGTTTGTCATTTTTTGTAGATCTTCTATAGATATCTCTTTGGTATCTAAGCTTACGTTATCTTTAATATAAGAAATTACTCTATCTTCTTCGGCCTTCTCATATATGCGTCTTCCCTCTTTTTCATTAGACAATATGCTCTCTGCATATTGATTTAATTGCTCTTGAGGAACCTCGTTTAAACCATACATAGCAAACTGATATTTAGCTATACTAGTTGCTACATTAAGAAGATCCTCTCTAGTAATCTCAAATTTTTGTTCCTTCATAATATACTGACGTATTAGCTGCCAACGGAAATCTTTTAAGAATAGAGCAAAATCTTTTTCTATGTCCTCCATCGTAAATTTACCCTCGTTAATGGTAAATAGCCATTTTTTCATAAACTCCTCTGGAACAGCTATTTGAGCTTTATTAATTAAATACTCTCTAGCATCTAAAACAAAGCGGAAATTACTCTCTTGCTCATACTCTACACCTATTCTTTCTGTAACTTTTGCATCAAATTCCTCTGAACTTTTAACATTATCTTTACCAAAAATTCTGTCATACAAATCTTGATTTTCTTCTGCCTCTACAAAAGTTTTAATTTCTTTTATTGTAACAGTATAAAGAGGATTGATATTAGCTAGTTCTTCTTTTTTAATTTTTAATAGGGCAGCTCTATCAGTTTCGTTAGTAAAAAATTTATTAACATCAACTTCTATAGAATCTCCTACTTTTTTACCAATAAATTTCTTTTTATTAGTTTTATTATCAATTTGTTTAAGAGTAATATAAGTTCCTTCTATTTTAATATCCTCTCCTTGTGTTAAGTCTGCTACTATAAAGTCTTCTTCTTTAACCTCATCTGTGCTCTCTAATTTTCCAAATTGTCTTAACATATTAGATTTGTAAGACTTTTTAGCCTCGTCAGATATAATAGCATTATAGAAAACTATTTTATCTTCTTTAGAAACAGTAAACTCAACTTTAGGTGATAATGCTAAATCAAATACAAACTCATAAGAATTATCGTTTTCCCAATCTATACTTTTTTGAAGCTCATTATTTGGAAGAGGCTCTCCAAGGATATTAAGTTTATTCTCAGATATGTAAGTATTTAAACCCTCTGAAATCATCTCATTTACAGCATCAACAAGAGCAGATACACCATGCATTTTCTCTATGATAGACATAGGAGCCATACCTTTTCTAAAGCCTTTTATCTCTGCTTTTTTACGATAATTATTTAATGCTTTTTTCTTTTTTTCTTGAGCATCAGCTCTCTCTATATTAACATTTAACCTAAATGTTAAATCGTCAATCATCTGTTTTTCAACTTTCATATACTTTATTTATAATTTTTCTTTTTTAATAAGCCTACGACAGGCCTGTAATAACTCAAAAATATGAAGTGCAAAGGTATTAATTTTTCATTGATTAGCAAAAATTTACATTTCATATAAAAAAAGCTTCAACAAAATTTCTTTTGTGAAGCTTTCTCTGTGCGGGCGAAGGGACTCGAACCCCCACGTCTCTCGACACTAGATCCTAAGTCTAGCGCGGCTACCAATTACGCCACGCCCGCATTGTGTCATTGGGACTGCAAAGATAGGTACTTTTTTTTAATATCATAATTTTTTTTAACTTTTTTTTTATTTTTTTTTATCCTTAAAACGCATAAAAAAGATTACTCATTAATTCTCAGCAATTTGCAAAAACCATAAAAAAACTATTTTTTTATTATCATAGAAGCCCAATCATCTAAAACCTCTGTCCAAACAACCCTAGCACCCAATTTTTCTATATTATTTCTTAATAATTCTATATCCTCTTTATAAAAACCACTTATAACTACATAACCATTAACCTTTAAACCTCTAAGATATGTTGGCATATCTTCTAATAAAATATTTCTATTTATATTAGCTAAGATTAAATTATACTTGTCTTTTTGTATTAATGAAGCGTCTGCACACAAAATCTCAACTGCTTTGTTAAGTCTGTTTTTCCAAGCATTCTCTAATGCCGAATGAACAGCCGTCAAATCAATATCTATGGCATGAACAGGACGCAAAGCACCCATTTTAGCGGCAAGAAAAGCCAATACTCCGGTTCCCGTACCCATATCTAGAACGCTCAATCCCTTTATAGATTTTTTACTAGGGATAAAATCATAATCTCCCCTCTCTCCATTAAGTAGGAATAACATTCTAACCATTAAAGTTGTAGTTTGGTGATGGCCTGTTCCAAATGCCATCTTAGGCTCAATTTTTATGTTATAGGCAGTCTTATGAAGATTCTTATGAAAAGGAGCCTTAATTGTAAGCTTATTATCAATAATTATAGGTTCAAAACTACTCTCCCATTCCTTATTCCAATTCTGTTCTAGTATAAGACTGCTTTGATAATCTATTTTAAACTCTTCTTTATTTAAATAAGCACTAAAAATAGTTTTAAGATTATGAACAGAGAATTCTTCTTTTCTAATATAAGCCTTTAGATACGGCTCCTCTATTACAAAACTTTCAAAAGGGAGTTCACATAAGCTTGCCTCAACAATTTCTGCAAACTCCTCTTTAAAAGGGGTAATTTTTATAGAAAGTTCTATATAATCCATTAGTATATTATCAGATTACTAAAAGCTTTGAGCTATAGCTATAAAATCAGAAGCTACTAGCGATGCTCCTCCTATCAAGCCACCATCAATATCCATTTGTGCAAATAAATCCTTAGCATTAGAAGGCTTACAACTCCCTCCATATAAAATAGATATTTCTTGAGCCAAAGCGCCAAATTTCTCTTTTAAAATATTTCTAATAAAAGCATGTATCTCTTGTGCCTGCTCTTTAGAAGCTGTTTTTCCTGTCCCAATAGCCCAAACTGGCTCATAAGCAACTATAACTTTTTTCATTTGTTGCTCACTAAGACTAAATAATACTTCTTTAATCTGTTGTTCAACAACCTTAAAGTGATTATTAGACTCTCTCTCTGCTAATTTCTCTCCTACACAATAAATAGGGCTTAAGCCCTCTTCTAAAACCAAATTAATCTTCTTTACTAATTTTTCGTTAGTTTCGCCATAATATTCTCTTCGCTCCGAATGTCCTAAGATAACATATTTTGCATTAGCAGAAGCTATCATATTAACAGCAACCTCGCCAGTATAAGCTCCACTTGTATTATCTGCACAATTTTGAGGAGATAAGCCTATATTGGTTTTGTTGATAATTTGAGCCACAGTAGCAAGATGAGTAAATGGGGGAGCTATAATTAAATTCACATCTGATGGCACTGTATTAATCTTTTCTGCAATTTCTTGAGCCAACATTTGCCCTTGAGGAATGGTAGTGTTCATCTTCCAATTCCCAGCTACAATTTTCTTTCTCATTGTAATATATTTTAATGTATAAATTCTTTTAAAACTATATATCACGCAAATTTAATGATTTTTTACGAGAACTCTCGTTTAAAAAGCTATAAGTTAAAACGAATTTGAATAAGTGTAATAAATGTTACAAAATTTTAATTTATGGTATCATATCTTTGTAAAAAATAAAAGAAATGAAAAGAACAGTAATAAAAATAAACGAAAATCTTTGCAATGGTTGTGGAGATTGTGTAAATGGGTGTCACGAAGGCGCACTACAGCTCATTAATGGTAAAGCAGTAATGGTTAGCGACTTATACTGCGATGGATTAGGTGCATGCATAGGCGAATGTAAAGTTGGGGCTATAGAGTTAGAAGAGCGCGAAGCTGAGGCTTATAACGAGGACTTAGTAATGGAGCGTATTGTTAGTAAAGGTGAAAAAGCAATTTTAGCACATCTATCTCATTTAAAAAACCATGGAGAAACTATATTACACCAACAAGGCCTAGAGTATTTAAAAAGAAACAATATTACAATAAATCTAGATAAAGAAAAGCCCTTAGCATGTGGATGTCCTAGCAGCACAGCAATAAGCTTTTGCCCAAGCACCAATATCGGCTCCAATACAAGCTCTAGTTCAGAATTAAGGCAATTTCCTGTTCAACTACACCTATTAAACCCAAATGCAGATTTTATACAAAGCAAAGTCCTGCTTTTAGCATCAGACTGCACAGCATTTGCATGTGGTGCCTTTCATAGCAATTTTCTTAAAGGTAAAGCACTAGCAATAGCGTGTTCTAAATTAGATAGTAGAACAGAAGTATATGTAGAAAAAATTGTTCTCATGATAGACCAGTCAAAAATAAACACCCTAACTGTCCTAATTATGGAAGTCCCTTGCTGTTCTGGCCTACTAAAAATTGCTCAAGCGGCACAACATCAAGCCAAAAGGAATATTCCACTAAAATTAATTGTGCTATCTATAAAAGGAGAAGCTATAAGGGAGGAATGGCTATAATAAAAAGAGGTTAATTAAAGGTATTATCCATTTTAATTAACCTCTTTCTCAATATAAAATATAAGGTGAAAATTATTAAAGTTACTAACACAATTTTTAACTAATAATAATTGCTGCCCTTGAGCTTTATAATGAATTACGCTTTTGCCTGAGCAAATAGTGTTCTTATTGCTGCTCCCAAACGTTTAACGCCCTCAACAATACCCTCATCATTCATAAATGAGAAGTTAACTCTTAATGTATTTTGTCCTTTGCCATCGCAGAAGAAAGCCTCTCCAATAACAAAAGCAACACTCTCTTTAATTGCTATATCAAATAGAACCTTTGTATCATAACCCTCTGGTAGAGTTATAAATAAGAACAGACCTCCCTCTGGTTTAGTCCAATTAACACCCTCTGGCATATATTTATCTAAACTATCTAACATTAAATCCCTTTTACGTCTATAAAGTTCTATTGTTTTGTGAAGATTCTTCTCAAATGCTCCACTCTGAAGATATTTAGCAGCAACAACCTGATCAAAAGTAGGTGAACAAAGGTCAGAAGATTGTTTAGCCAAATTATATCTATGAACTATTTCCTTAGGAGCAATTACCCAACCAAGCCTAAATCCTGGTACAAAAGTTTTAGAAAAAGTTCCTAATACTATTGTCCTCTCTGGAGCCATAGATGCGATAAGTGGCTGATGTTCTCCATCAAATCTAATTTCTCTATAAGGAGAATCCTCTACAATTATAAGATCATACTTACGAGCAATTCTAACAATATACTCTCTTTGAGGTACTGTCATTGTTATTCCTGATGGATTTTGGAAATCTGGAATAGCATACACAAATTTAGGTTTTTTCCCTATTGCGCACATTGCTCTTACAACAACCTCTAGTTCCTCATCTTTCTCTGCACCAATAATATTAGCTTGAGCAGCTGTAAATGCTTGTAAGGCACCTAAGTAAGAAGGAAGACCTGTAATAACAGTATCACCTGGATCTATAAAAATCCTAGCTGTAAGGTCAATTGCTTGTTGAGAAGCAGTAGTGATAATTATATTATCCTTATCTATATCTAAACCTTGAACAGTATAACGTTTAGCAATCTCTTCTCTTAAAACTGCATTACCATCTGTTCCTCCATATTGTAGTGCCTTTGTTCCTTGTTCCTCAAGAACCTCGCCCATAATTTTCTTTAAATCTTCTATAGGGAATGTTTC
Organism: uncultured Bacteroidales bacterium; assembly: GCA_964292095.1. Taxonomy (GTDB): domain Bacteria; phylum Bacteroidota; class Bacteroidia; order Bacteroidales; family UBA932; genus Egerieousia. The sequence goes on from CAXYUL010000071.1 coordinate 8,027, forward strand.
TGGATTAGGGAAGCCACCTGCAAAAGAAATTATACCAGGTTGATTAACTACGTTTAACAAAGCCCTAATTGGCGATGGTTTCATGCATTTAGCACTTGTTGAAAGAAAGTCATTAATATTAATAGCCATAACTGTATTTTTTATAATAATTTCGTTTTAAATTATGGCACAAATATAATAATTTATTAACAAATAAAACAATTTAATATCTTTTTTAAATGGATTTAATAAAAATACCTACTAAAGTTTAATAAAAGAAAT